>JANNCG010000132.1:0-6256 GCA_031386385.1 Myxococcales bacterium | reverse complement strand
CTGCGAGAAGAGCTAGGCGTTGAAGCCACGGTGAACGAGTGTCTTGAGGCGACCTTCTGGCGATATCCGACGAAAAATGTGCTGTTGTTGTTCTTTGTTACCCATATTGCATCCGACGCTTCGATCTCGCATTTGGGCGTGAGCGACCACGTCTGGGCAACTCATACATCACTTATGAATTATCCCATGCCGCCAGCCGATGAGCCCATTGTGTCGTTGGTTCGCGCGAGGCTCCTCGCCGCTCGCTGACGTCCAAGTCAAAACCTTACACAGCTTGCCACGACTCGTTAAGTGACGGGAGTGTGACAGGGAGCTGCGTCGCTGGTTCGAAAGCCACCTGATGTCACATTGCGCTCGTTGCTCAGTGCGTTGGTTCACGTGCAGCAGGCACCTCAGGCGCAGAACAAGTGTCCGATCGACCGGCCAATATGTTATAAAATTCGAATATGCGACGAGTTAAGGTTACGAAGTTTCTGGTGGCGCTGTGGGCCGTTGGCGCGGTGCTCACCACAGCGCGAGCAGACGCGCAAGCGCGCGATGATTTGCGCGATGCTGAGCAGGCTTTTCAGCAAATCGATTTTGAAGCAACACGTGCAGCAGCGCAGCGAGCGCTTGATGCCGGTGGGCATACGCTCGCTCAGACCGCGAGAATTTATTATCTCCTTGGCCTCGCTCACGCCGCCACCGGAAGCGAGTCGCGGTCTCGTGACGCGTACATTCGGTACATTGCTCTTGATCCTGAGAGCCGCACGGACCGTTCGCTGTCACCACAGCTGCGTGCGCCGCTGCTTGAAGCGCGAGGCTATTGGTCTTCGCAGTCGCAGCGATTCACGATGACTGAGCGATTTGTGCGCGAATCTTCTTCGCTTGAGATGACTGTGAGCGATCCGGCGTCGATGGCTACGTCGATTGTCGTTCGGTTTAGGGTTGCTGGTGAGGCGGCGTTTCGTGAGGTCGTGAGGCCCTCTGGCGACTCAGTGACGATTGCGCTTGAGGGTGCTGTGACCGCGGGGGCCGACTACGTCGTGCAGCTTGTGGACAATCATCGCAATGTGCTCATCACGCGCGGGATGGAGGGGAGCCCGCTTCACGTCTCAGCCTCGAGCGCGACCGGCGGTGCAAGCACGGGGCCTTCATCGTCAGGAGGAATGTCAGCCACCACCGCCGTCGGAATCGCCTCCCTCAGTGTTGGTGGGATTGGGCTTATCGTTGGCGGTGTCGGGTTTGGCCTGCGAGAGAGCAACGTGCAGCAGTACAACGATGACAGGAGCTGTCAGCCTGAGGACAATCGCACACGCGATCAAGCTTGTGGAGCCTTGCGCTCAGCGTTTGAATCTTGGGGGACCATTGGCACCGTTTCAATGGTCGCCGGCGGACTGCTGGCGGTGACAGGGATCATCCTCGTCGCATTGCCAAGGGGCGCTGCTCCCCCAGCGACAGAGAGAACAACAGCGTCACGCACACGGGCTTTGTGTGTGCCAACACTTAACTTACCTGGAGTTTCCTGTGCATTTCAATTCTAGTACGATTTTGCGTTGCGTTGTTGTGGGCGCGCTTTTAAGCGCTTGTACCGCACCGAAGCCGGGCACCCAAAGCCGCTACGGCGAGGGCGGCGCACCCATCACAGACGTCCCCACTAACACGAATGATATCCCCGATACGTTTGTCCCAACCACGGATGTGATAAGCGTTGATGCCTCGTGTATCGATCCAACCGGATTCGGTGGCCGTGGTTGCTATCGTTGCCCGCCGACCACGCGCGAGCAGTTGCTCAATGCGTGCACAACGGCTCGGTGCGAGGCCTTCGACAACTCGCGCTTGATGCTCAACGACGGCGCGCTTCCAATGCTGCCTTCGCCTGACGCGGCGGCGGATGTCCCGATGGTGGATGTCCCGAACTTTGATGTCCCAACGGACGCGCAGGTGATGGATGTGCCGGTGATTCGTGACGCAGGTCCCGGACTTCCGCTCTGTTCAACAGTGTCACCACACCCGATTATTTATGCAGCAGGCTCGACCGCAGCGACGTTGTTTCTGGGTCGGGTCGCACAGGCACTCGCAAACTCGGCGCCAAACTTTACGATCGTTTATAAGTCTCTCGGCAGCTGCGCGGGTGTGAACGCGATGGTCTCTGCTGCTTCAAATCCCCTGACCGGAACCGCGATCTATTGGAACCCAGACATGTCCGTGGATCCGACCTCCGCCGCGGGGCAAATCTCATGTCAAATTGACCCAGGCATGCCCCTCTACGCAGACGTGGGTTTTTCTGACGTCTTTGCAGCTTCGTGCGTGAACTTGCCCGGTGGGCTCGATCCCTCGCTGCGCGACTTTTTCGGACCCAATCAGGTGATGAACTTCGTGGTGCCTCAAAACTCCGCGTCCCGTGTGATCTCGGGCGAAGCCGCGTTTTTGGTGTACGGATTTGGCGCCTCAGGCGCTGCCTCAACCACCGTTGCCCCGTGGACGGATCCATTGCGAATTCACCAACGCAACTCTCTCTCAGGCACGCAGGCAATGATTGCAGAGACGATCGGCGTGCCGCGGGATAGATGGCGGGGTGTGGCTAACGCTGGCAGTAGCAACGTGCGTGATTCACTCATCGCGGCGGGCAGCGCCGGCCAGGCCGTTGCAGATCGCGCAATTGGCATTTTATCCAGTGATTTTGCTGATGGATTGCGTGCGCAAATTCGCATTCTTGCGTACCAAGACTTTCGACAGAATTGCGGCTTCTGGCCCGACTCGGACGCGATGTCTAACGACAAGCGCAATGTGCGAGATGGGCATTTTCCCATCTGGGGACCGCTTCACATATTCGCGCGGGTTAACGGCGCGGGCGTCCCTCTTCGTCCCGGTGTGCAACGAATGGTCAATCTCATCAACGGCGTCGAAAATGTTGTTGGCCTCGACATCATTGACACCTATGCGCGACGCGGGCTTATTCCACAGTGCGCGATGCGCGTAACGCGCGCCAGTGATGGAGGCGAGATTCGTCCAATGGTCTCGGCCAACAGCTGTGGTTGCTACTTCGAAGAGCGTGCAACAGGTCTCAACCCGCCTCCAAACTGTACGCCTTGTGATCGTCCCAACGATTGTCCTGCGACGGCTCCCAACTGCAATCGCTTCGCGGGACAAGCTCGCGGCTACTGCGAACCGTAGGATAACATAAACACTATTCGATGCCGATGCGGCGAGTGATCGTCTCATCAGCGCGGACGGTGACGCTGTACGTTGTTGAGATGTTTTGCTCGGGATTTCTCAAAACGAGGGTGTGTGGTCCCGCAGGTAGCCGGACGCGCAGCAGCGGTGTCGTACCGATGGAGCGTCCGTCGACAGAGACAGTGGACCACGGAGTGGTGTCAAACGTGAGAAAGCCAAATGCCTGCGCCGCCACCGTGTTCGGAGCGATGGTCGCTGTGGCCGTCGGCGTGACGGTCGTTGTCGGCGTTGTCGGCGTTGGGGTGCCGCGATTCGCGTGGTTATTTGCTCGTATTCTACGGCTGCCTCCGGTCGATCCGCTCGCTTCAACTGGCTGAGCGATCACCGTTGTGCTGGGCGTTGGGTCGACACGGACGACTGTGCCGTTGACAGTCGGCGTTTGTTCAACTGCGGACCCAACGCTGGTTGGCGTTGCAGCTCCAACGCTGGGCGTGGCCACCTGCCGGGCTGTGGGAGTGGTTTGTGAAGATGGTTGTTCAGAGACCGTCGGCAGACTCGGCGTCACTCGGCTCTTTGTCAACACGACATAGAGGGCACCAGACCCGAAGAGCATGATACTCGCGGCGAGGGTGAGGGCCCAACGGGGTGGAGCCGCCGGTCGTCGAGCTTCCTGGGCTATCACACTTAAGCTCGGCTCAATCGAAGGGCGAACCGAAAGTGGCTGTGAAGCAATCGGGATCGGAGTCACCTGAGATCGATCACTTGTGCCAATTGGGACAGGCCCCGATGGGCCCGACGTTGTCCCGACCGAGTTCATCGCTGGGTAAGTCCCTGTTTGAGCAGAGAGGTAGCCGGTCGGCATCAGCAGGCCACCGGTGGAAGCGTTGATCGAGCGCAGCTCTCGCAAAAATGCGTCGGCGCTTTCGGGCCGATTTTCGCGATCTTTCTCAAGTAATTTTCGGACAAGAAGCTCGACCGGCTCTGGGATGTCCAGATGAGGCGCTCGATCACGAAACCACGGAGGCAAATCGGTCGCATGCCCCACAAGAATCTGCATCGAAGACGTCCCATCGAACGGAACCGATCCACATAGACACTGGTATAATATAACTCCCAACGAATATAGGTCTGTGCGTCCATCGAGCGGAATGTTTTTCATCTGCTCAGGCGACATGTACTTGGGCGAGCCTAGAAAAGTGCCCTGCTGGGTGAGGTCTTCTGACAAGTCGTCGTCGAGGCTTTTTACCAGGCCAAAATCGACGATCTTGGGTCGTTCGCCACCGTCTTCGTCCTCGACCAGGATCACGTTGCTCGGTTTTAGATCCCGATGAACCACGTTTTGCTTGTGGGCTTCGCGAAGCCCACGCGCGATACCTGACGCGAGAATCAACGCGGCGGAGACGGACATAGGCCCTTCGTGCAACCGTGCCTGAAGTGTGCCTCCGGCGAGGTACTCCATCGCAATGAAGTACCCACCATCCGGACCTTCAATTTCGCCATAGTCAAAAACGGTCACGACGTTGGGATGCTGGATTTTTGCGCTCAAACTCGCTTCGAGAAAAAACCGTCGCTCAAAGTTAGGGTCCGATTTCATCAGCCGCTTGTCGACGTTGAGGACCTTCACTGCGACGGTGCGATTGAGCACGAGCTGCTCAGCGTGATAAACCGCACCCATCCCGCCGACGCCAATGGCGCGAGTCAACCGGTACTTCCCGTTGATCGTAACGCCTTCGAGTGGAAATCGAACGTCTGGGTTAACTGTCATGACCGGGCCAATTCACACGGACGCCAATCACTGACAGTGAACTCGTGCGGGGGATAAAGTTTGTGATGATCAAGAAACGAACAAACAAATTCCCCGCAACAACCATACAATTTTAGACTCCAATCACGGCTCCATATTGTCACAAACTTATTGATTTGTGAACAAGGAACAAATGCGATGATTCTCGAGTCTGTTCGAAGCCTAAGTCTGAAAAGTCTAACCGGTTAGAACTACTCAATTCCAATGCGACGGGTCGTGGTTTCGGTTGGCCGAATGGTGACCGTGTAGGTAGTTGAGAGATTTTGCTCGGGATTTCTCAGGGTCAGCGTGTGAGATCCAGCGGGCAGTCGGATGCGCATCAGCGGCGTGGTTCCGAGCGAACGACCGTCGAGGGATACATTGGACCAGGGTGTGGTGTCGAAAGTTAGAAACCCAGACTCTTCGCGAGAGCTGGCTGTCCCGGTCGGCACCGCAGAATTCACCGAGGGTGTCACCGTTGTCGCGGTTTGAGTGCCACCAACGGGTTGCTCCACACGAACGCCACGTACCGGCACATTGGGTCGTGGTGGTTGTGGTTGCGATCGTTGTATAGTTGGCAAGTTATGGTTGTCTGTGGCCGTCGTGTGCACATTCGCGGCCAAATGGTTGTCTTCAACACTGATGGATCCCGTCGCGTCGATCGCAGAGTTGGCGCTCGCGAACGTCGAATTTGCCTGCGATTCGTTTGTCGTATTCAACTGCGGCTGATTTGTCTGGACGCGGGTGGCTTCTGCGCGGACAGCGAGCGTTGTGTCCCGTGAATGTGACTGCGTGATGCCAAAATAAATCGAAGCGGGGATGAGAACCAACAGCCCACACAGTGCGACCAAGACGATCGTCCGGAGCTGAGTGTTGGGTGTGGCCGGTGGGTGCATCGCTGCGGGGATTGCGACGCTTTGGCTCGGCTCAACAACGACCGGAACCTGCGCTAACACACCAGATGCCGTCATCGGGCCAGGCGACATGGAGGGTCGCGCATCACCCGCCGCCGGAATGGCACCAGACGGACCCGTCGTGTATCCAACGAGTTGAGCAGCGGCGTAGGTTCCAGTTTGAGAAGAGAGCCCGCCCGTCGGCATGAGCGTCCCGCCTGACTCGATGTTGAGCAATCGGAGATCTCGCAGAAATGCCTCGGCACCGTCAGGTCGATTGGCGGGATCTTTCTCAAGCATTCTGCGCACAAGCAACTCTACGGCCTCTGGGATCTCGACCCCAGGCGCACGATCCCGAAACCACGGAAGCGGTTCGGTAACATGCGAGTACAAAATCTGCATTGTCTGACCCGCGTCGAACGGG
>JANNCG010000059.1:0-3291 GCA_031386385.1 Myxococcales bacterium | reverse complement strand
CGGCTCCCAGCGGACGCGTGGACCGTGATCCGAAAGCGAAGCGATATCTTGCGGGAGCACCACGTCCTGGGTGCACCCAGAAAGCGTCTGAGATAGACCGACGGTTGCACAGAGCGCCAGAGCCCCAATCGATTGGGTTGCGAAGAGCGTTTTGATGAGGTTCATGGGGTGCAATCTCTCAGTAGTTCATGCCGACGCGGACGACTCCGAGCCATCGTGTGGGAAGATCAGGGTTGCTGGGTGAGCTGTTTGCGAACGCGTGCCCGGGCAAAAACACCGCGCCTTGGACGCCGACGTTTAAGCCTATTCCGCCGGGGAGCGGGATCTTTGCTGCCGCCCCCAGATCGAATTCGATGCCCAAATCTCGGGCATTTGCGTCACCTCCAACGAAGTTTTGCGATCGGCCAAAGAGGGTCGAGCGCACCGGATCGACCAGCGCTGAGGTTGCCATCGCGATCACTGCCCCAGCTTTGAGCTCAAGCCAGCGATTGGGAGTCACTTGCACCGTGGGATAAAAGTACGCCGCGTTGGTCACGCCGCCAGAGGAGGGAAGCAGATCCGTGCCTCTTGGCGCTACACCAAGCAGTCGCGCGTCCGTAGCGAGTGTGGCGGACCGAGCCGTCTGCCACGCGAGAACCTCAGGAAACAATATAAGCCCAACTCTATGTGATGGGTTAAACGCAAAACGCGATTGCGTTGCGTCCGATGGCGTCGAATCACCGGACGCATACCCCGCTTCCATCACAAATCGGTACACTTGCGCCCGCTCGACGCCCAGCTGAAAGGCGCCTCCATGCTGGAGCAAAAGGTGACCGTCGGGGTTTGCTAGGTTTCGAAGCATCGTGGTCTGGCCAACGACTAACGCCTGCTCAATTCCGACAAAAACGCGCGCGGCCCCATCGGGCGAAGGCCAGTCCCAACGTGCAGCGAAGTCCACCAGTCCGACTCGTAAGCCGTCGCCGAGTCGGTTGCTCTGGCCTCGATACGCGGCGTACATCCCGACACGCTTTTTCTCGCAGTCGGTGTGACAGTTGGGGTCTTGCGAAAACGCGCTTAAAACGCCCTGCCAGGCCCAGTCCCCGCCCACAGTCCGGGTTGCGGGTTGCTCAATGATCGTGGACGCAAAGGGAGGCTCACCGCGCTCGACTGCGATTTGATACTCAAGAAGATTGGCAAGCCGATCTCGAAATACCAGGTCCCCAGCGGCGGCGAGGACCAAGGAGGACTGCGCGCCTAGGGGTCGGGTTGCAAACGCTAACCGCTCAACGATGTCGCCCATTCGGTAGTCACCAAAGGGCTGCGCAGTGTCTCCGCTGTTTGCGACGATGCCCAGTCCCCAATGGGACAGTTGCTGTCCAGCTCGGATGATTCCGATGGGTGTTTTCCAGTCGACATAGAGCTCGCGCAGGTCTGCGATCCCGTAGGTAAACGGCGTGACGAGCGTGCTTCGATTGTCGCGCGAGAGCTCAACTTGCCTCGTGGAGTCACCCACAATGATCGCCCGGGTGACGTCAAATTGCGCGTGGATGGCGAGGGACTCTCCGATGTGAACGGCGGGCCGCAGGCGAAACCACTGCTCAAGGTACCAAGTCTGCCCCAGCGTGTTGGGCGTGAGGATCCCGGGCGTGGTCGGCAAGTTCAACGCAGGCTGCGCCCAAAAACGTATCTGCCATTCGCCAGGGATCGCAAAACGCACGGTTGACGTCGGCGCCGCGCTCGGAGCGCGTTCGGCATCACCCGGCGCTCGAACCGGGGCAGAGCGCACGATTCTCGCGGGCGGCTCTCGGGACTGCTGTTGGGGAGAGGCGCAACACTGAGCGTTCGCAGCGGAGGGCACGAGCACACATGTCGAGACAACAAGCGTCGGGAAGACGCGAAAAAACCGAGCGATCTGAGACATTCAAAAGGTGATCGATGGTACGCTCAATTTTGTGAATCGCGTTGCGAAACCGCGCGCTTGTTGGACCATCAGTGCGCTGCTTGTTGGTGGCCTCGGGTGTGGACAGAGACCCATGATGCCGCCTCCAGAGGATATTGTGCTGGTTGAGCGGGTGGATGTGCAGCCCGAGATTCCGGAGCCGGTCGATCCGTGCGGACCAGCGGTGTGTGGGCGAGCGGAGCGGTGCGGGCCCACAAATGATGCTGGATTTTCAGAGGGAAATAGCGTTGACGACGATTGCAACGGACGGGTCGATGAGGGGTGTCGCTGCCGGCTAGGGACCAGTCGCGCTTGCTTTCCGGGGGCATCAGACCGGCGCGGCGTGGGGCGATGCCGCGATGGGACGCTGATGTGCGGTGAGCTTGGAACTTGGCTTGAGTGCACAGGCTTTGTTGGCCCGACGAGCGAAGAGTGCAACGGGATCGACGACGATTGCGACGGAATGATCGATGAAGAGCTGCTGGCGTGTGGTCAGTCGCTCGCGTGTCCAGCGTTTGTCAACGGAGAGCCGCTCCGCGAGGTGACGGTGAATGGCGCCGCATTTTCGCCCGGCGCGACGGCGTTTCGTTGGTCCCTTGAGTGTCCACCCGAGGTCCCAGCATGTCCAGCCATCGCAGACCCGAGCGCGAGCGTGTTTCGGTTTTTGCCCGCACAGTCCGGTCGGTATCTCGTGCGCGGACAAATCACTCGCGCTGGTAGTTCGCAGGGAGAATGTGTTTTTCCGGTCTATATTGATGGTCGCGGATTGCGCATTGAGCTTTCGTGGGATAACCCCGGCGGTGAGGCAAGCGTGGGGGCTGACTTAGATCTTCACGTGGCGCCGATTGAGCGAGCGCGGGCCCCTGCGTCGCAGTGGTTTTCTACGAGTGATTGCTACTACGCAACCTGTCGAGCCAGTGGCGGCGTGGTGCGCTGGGGCTTGCACATCAACGACACGCGCTGGGCCCCGACGATGGACGTCGGGGCGTGCGAAAATGCCCCTCCTCCCTGGGGCTCTCTGTGGCGTACGTCAGGCCGCTGCTGGAATCCGCGCTTGGACACAGACACCATCACCTGTGATCCCTCTGTGCGAGACACTCGGAGCCCTCGGTATTGCTTCGTTGAGAACTTTGCCGTTGATTTGCCCACCAACGACGTCACCTACCGCGTGATGGTCAACTACTACCGCGACCATGGGACCTGCAGCGACCCCTCGACGCAAAACGACGTGAGCCATCCGCATCTGTTTGTTTATTGTGGAGCTGGCGTCCGCGCAGAGCTCGGCGCGATTGACAACGTTCTGCGCCGGTCGCAGCCGCCTTTTGACGGACTGAGCGATGCCGCCGCCTGGCTTGGCGTTAGTGCGTCCTCGG
>JANNCG010000038.1:0-6211 GCA_031386385.1 Myxococcales bacterium | reverse complement strand
CCGTTGCGGCCCGGGTTCATCCGAGGCGTGGGTGTGCCTGGCACAAGGGGCACGCGACCGGCGCTCTTAGCCACAACGGGCGCCGAAATGTTGCTCTTCGAGCGCTTCTACGATCCCGCGACTGGGGCATCGAATCATCTTAGACTTATAACACTATCCGTCAATCTCGCGACGATGCAGTTTGAGCCCACGTCGGACGCGAGCTTTATGACCGAGGCCACAGCCCCGATGACGTTTGGTGCCTTGGCGATGACGCGTATCAGCGCGACGGTTATTTTGCTCGCGTCTTACTCAAACGCAGGAGGTGTCAGCACGGTGCAGCTCGACTCCATCCCGTTTCCGATTCGCGGCGCGATGTTCACGCTCGATCGAAGAGTCCTCACACTCCCTGCGACTGCGTCTTCGTTTGTCGGGCTTGCGCATTCAGCGGGGTCCGTCGTTTTGACATCGCAGAACGCAGGCGAGATCACCGCGGTCCCAGTCCGGGTGGACCCCATGAGTGGCGCGATCGCCGTTCGACCGTTTGCAGGCGTACCGGCTGTCAACAACGGGGTATCGTTTTCCGCCATCGCTCACTCGGTTGTCGATGGCCCCCTGCCGCTCGTCGCGTTTGACACATTCACTCGCGGCGGTGGCCCTCCCAGACGCGCGTATGGCGCGGTTGCCGCGGTCTGTGTTAACGCCAACGAGACCTGCGTCGTCAACGGAGAATCCAATCGCTTTTGCGGAACCTGCGTGAACTATGACTGCGTCAATTGGGTGGACTGCACGCCTCCAAACCAGGATGCTGGCGTGGACGTTCCGGACGTTGCGCTCGCCGATGCGCCCAACATTGATGTGCCTTCGAACGATGTCCCAAACTTCGACGTGCCAAACCAAACGGACGGTGACGTTGCCGTTCAGGATGTGCCCACTGCGACCGATACCGGGACAACGCCAATGGACGCATCAATAAATCCTGGGGACGGAGCAGCTTCGGATGGCGTAGGCCTTGCGTTTTCGGGTGGCGCCTGTGCGTGCCGCACTTTGCCTGCAAATTCACAGACATCTGGCGCCCTCGCCGTTGCCGCTGTCCTTGGCTTTGCGACGATGCTTAGCCAGCAATCTCGTCGCATCGCAAAACGAGCGACGCCTAAACGCACCACTGTCTAAGCTCGAGGGCAAGCTCGACAATCGCGGCGTCGTCGGCAAACGCATCTGTCCGACGCTGTGGTCCAGTCTCGCCTCCAGTTAGCACGCCGCGATCTCGAAGAGACCCAAACGCGCTCTCAAGTAGCGGTTTGTTCACGGCCTCGTGGCGCTTCAACTCTTGACTCACCAGCGCACGTTGACCGAGCACGAGCGTCTTTTTCATGAGCTCTTTTGCAGGCATTGAGCCATGTTCGATCAACAGAAGCGCCCTTGCGGCGAGCCACCAAGCCTCGCAAGTGTTCTGCAGCATGTCCGCGTAAACACGCAGGCGATCACTGGTGACTGCACCCCTGACGGTGCGCTCGTCGTTGACTCCGTCGATCGTCACGGCGTCAAGCGATGCTAGCTCACGCAAGACGCGTTCAAGGGCAGCGTCGCGATCTTCTTCGAGGCGAAACTCACGCGCGAACAGAGTGCAGAGTTTTAGATATTGCTCTCGAAAAACCGTCATTGCAAGGGGCACTCGCTGAGCGCCGTTTGCAATCAGTACAATCGCAGCGAGCGAGCGAGGGACGAAGAAATGCAGAATATTGTTCTTGTAATAATCAACGGCGATGCGACGCTTATCAAGAACCTCATAGCGGGCTTCTTTTTCAGATCCGTGGACCTGCAACAGCCGGTGCTCAACAAAGAGCGCGATCACTTGGTCGACTGCGGCGACACGGAGCTCTGGGCGTCTCATCAGGCCAACAAAATTGGCGCGAACAGCCATCAGATCTTCAACGAGAAGTTCAACGCGCTTGAGCAGAAGGATCCGTGAGACGCTTCCACGGATCTGCTGCAAAAGGGCAGTCGCCACTAACGATGCCGGAGTGACGGGGATCGCGGTGCCTATCTCATACATCACGCGATCCGCGAGGGATTGCACCTGCTCTCGGCGCGAGTGTGCTTCAAGCTGTGCGACGCGTTTTGCATCCGCGACATCAATCGCAGGGTCGTTGGCGTGTGCGACGCTCTGTTGCTGAGGGACGAGCTTGAAGGCAAAGCTCTGAATTTTGCCGAACTGAATGTACGCGCGTCCGTAGCGTGCGGTGAGGATCTGCGGCAGGGACTCAACGAGCTGAGCGGCATTCTCTTCTTGCTTTTCGCCGCCTGCAAGCTCGGTCTCATATCCGCGCTGCTCAACGATGCGCTCATACCCAATCGCGATCGGAACATATGCCACATCGACACCCGCGGACTCGGCGGCTTCGACCACCATCGTGAGCAGACCCACTTTGGGCGGCAACAATTTGCCCGTGCGAGAGCGCCCGCCCTCAAGAAAAAACTCAATGGGATTTCCCTGGACCAAGAGCCGTCGGATGTAGCCCTCCACCAGAGCCGTATACAGCCTCGCCCCTGCGAACGAGCGACGGATGAAGAAGGCACCCATGCGACGCAACACCGGGCCTGCGGGCCAAAATGAGAGATTGTCTCCTGCCGCGATAAGCGGGATCGCCATCCCGGCCTTCCAGCAAACATACGACAACAGCATGTAGTCTAGATGCGACTTGTGCGACGGCAGCAAAATCACTGGCCTGGTCCGCGCTTGTTCACGAACTTGACGCAGCGCTTCGTCATCAAGCTCGATCCCATCGTAGAGCCGGTTGAAAATGCGATCCATGAGCCATTCTGCGTAGGGGTACAGCCATGGAGCCGGACGAGCAGCGAGACGATCAAGCTCTTTTCTGGCGTTGCGGGTGCTCTGTTCGAGGGTCTTTTTTTCTCGTCGAGCGGCGTCAGCAATCCCCTCGCGCACCCTTGGATTGCGAAGAACCTCATCACGCACACGGTCCGACGATTTAAACCTCGGTCCCAGGATCACTCTTCGCTCTCGATCGAGTCGCGTCACCAGAATCCAGTGAACACGATTGACTAGAGTGTCGTCATCAAGCGTTGGATTTTCTGACAGGAGCTCTTTGAGATTCAGCGGCTCGCATGCACGCAAGATGGCCTTGCGAAAATACCAAAAAAACTGCGCGAACACCCGGAGCCGTCCCGGATAGTCTCGAGAGCCAAACAGCTGGTCCACCACGCCGTGTTCGGCCATATCCGGTGTCCGGCCCCAAACCAACACCTGCGGAACCAAGACGATCGCCTTGTCGCTTGTTCGCTGTCTTTCGATCAACACTCGAACCAGATCGACGGAGACATTTTCTCCGCGATGTTTGGGCTCTGCAAAAGTGGCTGGCTTGCGAAGAAAGAGCAGCGCTGAGCGCTCTTCGGTGAGGGCTGCGAGCAGCTCTTCGTGCTCGGGAGGAGCTTTTCGTGCCTCGAAGAATCCCTTGAAAAATTGGCCACGAAAGATCGGCTCAAGAAGCCAAAGGCCAAGGTTCATCACAAAACCTAGGACGGGAAGAGCCGCGCGCTTGAGAAAGAAGTCGAGCGCAAAAAAATCTAGATACGACCGCGACCGCATGACATGAATCAGAGTGTGCTCTTTGGCGAGCTTATCGAGCACCTCAATCCAATCGCGATCGACGTCGATCCTCGAGAACAGCCCTCGATAGAGCCACGCGAGCAAAAAGTTTGGCCGATACTCACGGAGTGTCTGCGCGCCCGTTGGGTCTGGTACTTCTGGTGGGGCGGTCTGTGTTCGATCCGGGGCGGACATCTATTGCGTCCTCCCCCCACTACCAAAACTGAGGTAGAAGCGCACCGCGGGAGCTCTAACGGGCTCAAATTCGCCCACGAACATGTAGGGGCTTGACTCTATTGTCCATCCGAGTATGGTCCGCGCCCGGTTCAACGGTAGAAGCGCTATTGAAGCGTTTCTTTTTTCCGAAGAGTTTTCAAGGTTTAGTTCTCATGCAATCCTCCTTTCAAGCAAACGAAGCGACACTCACCCGCTCGTGGTTCATTGTCGATGCGGCCAACAAACCGCTGGGTCGTCTCGCGAGCGAAATCGCTCGTGTCCTAAGCGGCAAACACCGCCCCACCTTTACCCCGCACGTCGATGCAGGGGACTTTGTCATCGTGATCAACGCTGACAAGATCGCACTCACCGGTGCAAAGATGGAGAACAAGAACTACTACTCTTTCTCTGGATTCATGGGCGGCCTTCGCACCGTTGCAGCGAAGGATATGCTCGTTCGCAAGCCAGAGCATCTTGTTGAGCACGCTGTAAAGGGCATGCTTCCC
This sequence comes from Myxococcales bacterium, assembly GCA_031386385.1. Taxonomy (GTDB): domain Bacteria; phylum Myxococcota_A; class Polyangia; order Polyangiales; genus JANNCG01. Next base: position 1,900 of record JANNCG010000038.1, on the reverse strand, counting down.
AAGTCCCCACTGGGTCGCCGAATGTTAGACAAGCTCAAGGTTTATGCGCAGCCAGAGCATCCCCATGTTGCGCAGTCCCCAAAGCCTCTTCCGATTCGAATGTAATCGGATCATTGAAGCGCAGTATTTTTACGGAGTTGATGTCTAATGGCTACTACCCCCAGTTCTGATCGCACCTACGCCACTGGCAAGCGCAAAAACGCTGTTGCTCGCGTGTATGTCAAACCCGGCACAGGCACCATCACGGTGAACGGTCGCGCGTTTGAAGCGTATTTTCCTCGTGCAGCTTCGCAGTTGTTGTTGCAGCAGCCTTTCGAGATCATCGAAGTGGTTGGCAAGTACGATGTGAGCGCAACGGTCGCTGGCGGCGGTCTCGCTGCTCAAGCTGACTCGGTGCGTTTCGGTATCGCACGGGCACTCTGCGCGATGGACAAGGATCGTCGCACCCCACTCAAGAAGGCCGGTCTTCTGACTCGCGATGCTCGTAAGAAAGAGCGCAAGAAGTACGGTCAGCCCGGCGCTCGCAAGCGCTTCCAGTACTCCAAACGCTAATCGACAGCTTTTTTGCTGGCACTTTTGCGATTGGGACCTAAGTGAATTCTTCGCACGCCCGCGTGGCAGTGATCGGTGCATCCGGATATACGGGAGCCGAACTCCTGCGGCTGCTCTCACAGCATCCTCGTGTTCGGATCACGATGTTGTGCGCCAAAGAGCGCGTTGCGCCCCGCGTGAGCGATGTATTGCCGTCACTGACGGGAGTGCTCAATCTGCCAGTGGAGCTATTTGACGCCGATCGTGTGAGCGCTCATGCAGACGTCGCGTTTTGTGCACTCCCGCATGGGGCGTCCATCGACGCGGTCCGAGCGCTGCACGCGAAGGGGGTTCGCGTGTTCGATCTCTCTGCAGATTTTCGGCTCAAAGACGCTTCGATGTACGCGCAGTGGTACGGCGCCCAGCACACTGCGCAAGAGCTTCTGCCGTCCGCTGTTTATGGGCTCTGTGAGCTCAACCGAGGGTTGCTCAAGGGCGCGTCGCTGGTCGCAGTGCCAGGGTGCTATCCAACGGCGAGCACGCTGCCGCTGATTCCGTTATTTCACGCGGGCATTCTGCATACGGAGGATCCTGTGATTATTCACGCCCTCTCTGGCGTCTCTGGTGCGGGACGCACTCCTGTTGCCTCGACGCACTTCAGCGAGACCTCTGAGGGCGTCCGCGCCTACAAAATCGCTGGAACCCACCGCCACACTCCCGAGATCGAGCAGACGCTCTCTCAGGTGGCCGGCCAGCCGATCACGGCGTCGTTTACGCCCACGTTGGTCCCAATGACCCGCGGAATTTTGTCCACCAGCTACACTCGGCCCAATCGCGCCGTGACGTTGGATGAGCTGATCTCGATCGCGACCGCGTACTACGAAGGCTCGAGCTCGGTCTCGGTGTTGCCCAAAGGACAACTGCCAGACACACTCTGGGTTCGCGGCTCAAATCGCGCGCATATTGGCTACGCGATCGACCAACGTGCAAACCGAATCGTCGCAATGGCCGCCATCGACAACCTGGTCAAAGGCGCCGCAGGCCAGGCGATTCAGTGCATGAATTTGTCGATGGGCTTCGATGAGGCGGACGGGCTCGCCGCCCCAGCCATGTGGCCGTAGCGCGGTCTGAGACGCGGTTGCACGCAGAGTGGGTGTCTCAATTCAGAGATCACGTTTGCATTGTGACGTCGGTTTCGCGGTAGAATCCGCGGGGTCATGAGTAAAGTAGCCATTGAGTTGGTGAGCGACCGCACCGCCGAAACTCGGAGCGATCAGGGATTTCTCAAAGTACGGCGGTATACGCTCCGAACGATTTATGAGAACGGCAGCAAGAGCGCTGACTATAACTATGATGTTGTAGACCGCAC
>JANNCG010001441.1:0-6197 GCA_031386385.1 Myxococcales bacterium | reverse complement strand
CGCACGAATGCACGACTCCCCGCGCACCGAGGAGGCCTACCTCAAGTGGGTGCGTGGCTCCATTTTCGTCCGGTGTGAACAGCTCGACGTGCCAGGTTTCAGCTGCCATTCGAGCACTCACTGGCTTGCAGTTCGCACAGTCTGCGCCTACGTAGGCTCGCTGCTCGCCACTGGAGCGGCGGCACTCACTCCCCAACGCATCACTTGCTTGGAGCTGGTTTGAGCGCAGTCGGAACCGCGACCGGTCCGGGATTGTTGCTCGCACTGGTCAGCGAAAGCGCTGGAAGAACACTCTCTGCCGCATTGTCACGGAGTGTGAGATACGGCGTTGTCGGTGTGCTGAGATTGAAGGTCTCCCACACGGTCTTGATGATTGTCGTGTGGTCGAATGGCACACTCACGGGTCGCACAGTGCTCCCCGCAGGCACCCACGGTGAAATAATCAGTGCTGGCACCCGAGGACCAAACGAGTTGAACGGATAGCCGTTAAATCGCGCAGGCGGGACGCTGGGGCCGGGCTCCGTCGCCGTTTGTGGCGGAGACACATGGTCATAAAGCCCGCCGTGTTCGTCATAGGTCACGATGAGTAGCGTGTTTGGCCACAACGAGCTCTTCACGAGCGCGTTGTAGACTGTGGCCAGCAAAATCTCGCCGTTTGTGACATCGGTGGGGGCATAATGTTCAATCGATGGTAGCTTACCAACGCCTGGGTGATTTGAGTTGGGGGCCACCTTGGTTGGGGCATAGTTGCTGAGATAACGGGGCTCAATGAACGAGTATGGCGCCAATGTATTATTGGCTATGTCTGTTACGAACGAGCTCGCCACCGAGTTGAAGGACTTCGGAAGGCCGGATCCCCAATCGGAGTCATCAACGGTTCCAACGTTGACGTTCGTCTCACTCTGCGAGCAGTTATAAACTTTCTGTAATATAAGCGCGTTCGCGAGGTCGTGAAAGTAGATCTTCCAAGGCGGCATGCCATTGCTCGGAAGGGGCATCAATTCGAGTTGGTCAAAAATGCTCGGCAATGCGACGGTATTGAACCCAAAGTCGGTGGGATGAATCAGGTAGTAGTCTGCGTCATTGAGAAAGCTTTTTCCCGCATCAACGTGCCCCGGAGGAATGACTCCAGGACCACCGCAGTGAGCAAACGCTCGATTGGCGTATGTATGTGTTGGCACTGAACCAAACCACTGATCGCTCACTGCAAAGTTCTTCGCCAAGAACGCCGTCACGGGGATCTGGTCCGGCGTAAGGTAAGTCATGACGTCCTGCGCATTACCGCCCGTTCCCTGCTGCACGTAGTTGGTCGTAAAGCCACCCATCATCCCGAGCGGGCCAGGAACGGTTGGATTTTCGCCGATACTGGCTTTCTTTGAGAGTCCCCAAATCTGCTGCGCCATATCTTCAAACGGCTCACCAGGGTCAATTGCCGGAACCGTCGTATTTGTCGCAGCCTGCATATACAGAAGCCCTGCAGTGGAACTGGTTGGATCAACATTGCTCTGTTGGACCGAGTTGAGCACGACGCCATCCAACTTTGATTGCCCCTCCGGCGCTGGGTTGCTCGGGTCGAGATACACCCCTCCAAGCACGTTGTCGTACGAGCGATTTTCGAGCATCAGAACCACGATGTACTTAATTTCGGCAGTCGTCATAGGGGACTTCCTTTGGTGTCTGCTGCTCTCATGCACGTCCATCCGTCATGGGCTCTCTATTGCGAATTCAACAGATTACTCCACACGTGCTCGTGAGAACAACGACCACGCAAAGGCTAAGGCTGAGGCCGGGCGACGGTCAACAACGAAACAAGTGCGCACATTTCACGGCCTAACGCCGCGTGCAAAAACCCTGAAATGAAACTTCGCCGTTCAAACTCGACGATGAACTGTCCTCATCCCCATAAGGGCGATTCACGGGCGACGCCTACGGAGATCAAAATCGGTTTGCTAAACTGACGACGCATGCCTGTCCAAAAAGCACGCAACCTACGCAGTCAGCCACAAGCGCGCAGTACGCGCCCTCGACGAAGCTCTATTGCCGGCGCCTACGGCACTGCGCCTATGCGAAGCGCCTTTGTGATGAATGCTGCGGGCTCGATCGCTGGCACGAATTGGCCTTGCGCGCCGAGCAACGATGACGCTCTCACCTCAACTACGATCGCCCACTTCGCCTGCTCGTCACACACTCCATCCCCGAGTCGATCGCCCCCGGCCCCTGCTCGCCACACGTACCGAGACCGCTCTGATCGCTCCGCGCACGTGGCCAGAGCACCCTCAATCACCGAGTTCCTCGCCGCCTGTGCCTGCTCAGTAAACTCGCGCTCTGAGTTCAATCGCTCACTTGGCCTGTTCGCACCACGCGCGGAGACCGAGTCGATCACCCACTTCGCCTATTCGCAACACACGCCGAGACCGAGCCCTTCGCCCGTTGTGCCTGCTCGCAAGACCCTTCATCACCGAGCCACTCGCCACCTGCGCCTATTCGCGGCACCCTCGATCACCGAGCCGCCCGGTCTTTTCGCCTGGTCGGAACACCCTCAATCACCGATCCGATCGCCCATTTCGCCTATTCGAAACACGGAATTGCCCTGCTGTGCTCGCTCTGACGGCTCTTCCCGCCGCGCTCGCCCGACCCACCGCGATCGCCACCGATCAACCAGAGCACCTAGTTCCGCCCGCCAGAGGTAGGGGAAGATTTTCGCGCTGTCTCTGAACACCCCGCGCGGAGGACAAGACATCCGCGCAATGGCCCTCGCGAAGCGCTCAGGGCCCCATCGTCATTGGCATTCCTCCGGGGTCGTGGGCGGCGCTGTGTGCGTGTCGCAAAAGTGAGAGTTTGAAGCAGATTCGCTCGGAGTTCGGTTGATCGACTAAACGTTTTGCCACCGCACCAGCATCTCGCACGAACCCTGAGGAATGCCAATGACGATGGGACCCTGAGCGCTCTGCGCGAGGGCACGTGCGCGGAGGCTTGTCCTCTGCGCCCCTCATCGGCGAAGCGCCGCGCGAGATCCTACGCAAGCAGCTGTATCGCGCGCTCAAGCACACTTCGTTTGACGCCCAGGTCGCCGTCAAGCTCACGTTTGCGCAACTCGGGTTGCTCCCCAAGGTGCGTGCTTAAGCTTTGCTCTTCGCTGTCTTCGCTGTCTTCGCCGTCTTCGCAGCGGCCTTCTTCACTCGCTCACGAACCGGGTGAATCGTCTCACCCTTTGCACACATCGCGACAAGCCGCTCGATCCATTTTGCTCGAGTGGTGGCCGTTTTTGCCGAATGCACGCGATACCAAATCGCATACCGATTGGCCCCATCAAGGCCCTCGAAAAAAGTCTTCGCTTTTGGCTCTTTCGCGAGAGCGTCCATGAGGTCCTGCGGCACAGTGGCGGTCCGAGCTCCATCATACGCGCGCTCCCAGCGACCATCGCTCTTCGCGCTCAACACTTCACGCAATCCCGACGGCTGCATCTTGCCCGCGTTGATCAACGCTTCAGCTTTCGCCACGTTGATCTTGGACCAAGGAGACTTCGCTGTTCGTCTGGTAAATCGCTGCAAAAATGCGCTCTCATCCAGCCCACGCTTTTGGCTATCGATCCACCCCCACGCGAGCCCAATATCCAACGCCTCAACGTACGTGATCGATTTGGCAGCCCCGATTTTTGCGCAGCGCAGCCACACACCCAACGAGGTTGTGTGGTGTTTTTTGAGCCACTCGTCCCACTTCGCAGGGCTCGCCACCGTCAGGATCGGATCGTCGATTTTTTTCTTCGCTGTGGTCACGCTGGATCTCTCAGCGGACTTTAGCAAACACGCTCTTACTCGCGGTTATCAATTTGCGCGCGCTGCAGACCACCCGAGTAGTCCACATACACGGTCTTCACTTCGCTGAAGAACTCATACGGCGCCCAGCCTCCCTCGCGGTGACCGTTGCCTGTGCCCTTCACCCCACCGAACGGAAAGTGCGCCTCAGCGCCAATGGTCGGCGCGTTGATGTACGTAATCCCAGCTTCGATGCGCTCAATCGCACGGAAGGCCTTGTTCACATCCGAGGTGTAAATGGAGCTCGACAGACCGTACTCAACCTCGTTGGCCACGGTGATCGCTTCGTCCAACGTGTTCACGTGAATCACGCTCAACACGGGCCCGAACACTTCGCGTAGAGCGAGCGTGCTGCCGGGCTTCACTTCGTCTGCGATGGTGGGCGGATAGTACCAACCGCGTGACAGCGGCCCGTCTGCAAACAGCTCGCCACCCGTGAGAATCTTGGCGCCTTCGCTCTTGCCCATCTGCACAAACGCGTGCACTCGCTCGCGGTGCTGCTTGCTAATAAGCGGACCAATGTCCACGGTCGGCTCTGAGGGATCGCCGAGCTTCATTTTGTTCGCTCGCTCGATGAGCTTGGGGAGCAGCTGTGCGCCGATCCCACCGACGGCGATCAAGCGTGAGGTGGCCGTGCAGCGCTGGCCTGCGGTGCCAAAAGCGCCCCAGAGAATCCCGTCTACCGCGAGGTCTACGTTGGCATCGGGCATCACAATCACTGGGTTTTTTCCGCCTAGTTCGAGCGAGACATGCTTGAGAGTCTTGCCGGCTTCAGCCGCAATGAGCTTGCCCACTTCGGTCCCACCGGTGAACGAGATCACGTTCACGTCTCGATGAGACACGAGAGCGGCGCCCGCTTCTTCGCCAAAGCCATGAATGAGATTGAGCACGCCCGGCGGCAGCCCAGCATCCCAGAGCGCCTGCGCAAACATCGCACCCGAACAAGGAGCTTCTTCTGCGGGCTTCCACACCACGGTGTTGCCACAAACAAGCGCGGGATAGATCTTCCAGCTTGGGACAGCGATAGGAAAATTCCACGCAGAAATAATCCCTGCCACACCAATCGGGCGACGAATGGTCATTCCAAATTTATTCGGAAGCTCGCTCGGAGCCGTGCGACCAAACATCCGTCGGCCCTCTGTCGCGGCATACCACGCGGTATCAATCGCTTCTTGAATGTCCCCTTTGGCCTCTTCATATCGCTTGCCCATCTCTTTGGCCATCACCGCTGCGATAGCTTCTTTGCGCTCTTCGAGAATGCGTCCCGAACGCATCAAGATTTCACCACGTGCCGGTGCCGGCATACGGCTCCAGGTCTCGTATGCAGCACGCGCGGCACGCACTGCACGATCCACGTCCACGCTCGAAGCACGTGCCACATGAGCCACCAGCGAATCATCGGCTGGAGAGTGAACTTCAAATGTGCGTCCATCGGCGCTTGCCGAGGACTCACCGGCGATATTGAGCAACTGATTGATTGTCATGAGGCTATGGTAGTTGCCTCATCACAATCGCAGCGGTCAAGCGCTAATTCGCGTGGAAGATAATGCGCTCATGCGACGGCCCCACCCCGGTGTTGTCGCCGCAGCGCCAGCCAGAATTGAGGTTGCCGCCACCGGTGTGGTAGCAAAGGTGTCGCGCCCCAGGGTTAGTATCGCAAGAGTTGCGCGAGACCGCCTCGCCCTCTGCTGCGTAGCCCATCGAGAAGCTGTTGGTAAAATACCAGCCAGTCCCGTTGGCCACGTGCAGGACGTTTCCGTTGCCTGTTTCAAAGAAGACATCCGCACGTGGTGCCCATGCGAGCAGCTGCACTGTGTTGGACCCCGCCGCGCGACAGCCCACCATCACTCGGTTGCGATCACAGGACCTCTGCAGGGCTGCGATCGACGCGTTGTCCGAATAGCTTCCGAGAAAGCACTGCGTCCATCCGCCGTTTGTCACCGTGCTAATCAGTACGTTTTGCTGGGGACCCACGGGGAGATAGCCAGGTCCTGCTTGGCACATTCCGTTGAAGCAGCCAAAACCCATAGCGCACACGTTGCCACAAGCGCCGCAGTTGTTGGGGTCTTGCTGAGCGTTGATGCAAGCGCCTCCGCAGCGCGCTTGACCAGGAACACACGGAGCCACACACGCACCGTCAAAACACAAGCGATCCGCAGCACAGGCAGCGCCGCATCGACCACAGTTGGTATTGTCCGCGCGAACGTTTGTACAAACCGCGCCGCACTGCTGCGACGGAGGCGTGCATCCGCCGTCTTGTGCACCAAGTCGTCGACACGCTCCCGCAACGCAAGTGTCCGTGGCCGGGCAAGTGGTGCCACAACCACCACAGTTCAGGTTGTCGGACAAGAAGTCCACACACGTTGCGCCGCACATTTGCAG
>JANNCG010001439.1:0-6823 GCA_031386385.1 Myxococcales bacterium | reverse complement strand
AGTCGTCGGATGAAGTCCAAGATATTTCGACGGGTACGACAGCGCGTACGCCCAGCGCTCGTCTTGAAAATACCGCATGAGCTGTGCGTGCAGCGACTCCCACGGTCGATACTGCAAAGTCGGAAACAGCCGAACCGGATCGTAGTAGTCGAGCGAACCAGCGGGGTGCGCAATAAATTTTTCGTACGCGATCTTGTACTTCGGTCCGCTCTCGTCGAGCCACTGTTGCAGAGATTCGGCGCTCGAGCGTGGAGAGGTTTTCAATCCAAGTTGCTGCGACTGCTGATCAAACCGAGCGCACTCGGCCCTCATCGCGTCGAGATCTGAGCTGGTATCGAGCTGTGTCTGATCCCAAAAGTGTATCCGTGTGTTGGGAGACACACGCTGAAGGGATAAAAAGTCAGACATCTTCAACCCGGCCCGAGAAAACAACGTCTCGACCAGTTGAGGTAGCTGCATAATGGTTGGGCCAGTATCAATCTGATACTCATTTTGCTCGCCAAACGTGAGCCCCTTCATTCGACCGCCCGGCACCGAGTCCTTCTCTAAAACTGTGACTTCATAGCCCATTCCGGCGAGGTTTACCGCAGACGCGAGACCGCCAGGGCCTGCTCCAACGACAATAACGTGCATGATCTTAGAAGTCTCCGAACAACTCTTGGACCCGCGCATCGAGGGCGACGGCGATCTTATACAACGACGAAATGCTCGCGCTCGACTCTGCGCGCTCGATTTGAGACAACAACGACACGCTCAAACCTGTGCGTTTTGCCATCTGTTTTAGCGTGAGAGTCTTGGCCTTTCGCAGACTGCGAATGGTCTCGCCAATCACGCGGTGCAGCTGCTCTTCAGGAGCGCGCATTAAGCCCTTTTTCTTCATCGCTCGGGCAACAACTTCGCGAAGTTGCTCAACCGTGAATGGCTTAGATAGATAGTCCAATGCGTCGAGCTGCATCGCCTGAACCGCAGTATCTACATGGGGATATCCCGTGATGAATATCACGCCAATATCGTTGTCTTCCGCGCGAATCGCACGCAAAGTCTCAATCCCATCTTGACGCGGCATCATCACGTCTAAAAGACAAAGATGATATTCGTTATTGCGAATCTCAGCCGCTGCCTGTGTTGAATCACGCAGGGTCTTAACGGAGAACCCGTCTTGGGTAAGAATTGTTTCGAGAAGATCACAGATCCCCCCGTCGTCGTCGATAACGAGGACAGAGATGCTTTGTACAGGTCCGGTCACAGCGTGGGCACCAACTCTTGGCAAAAGGTACACTGGATTGAAAAAGAGTTCTCTCTTTCAATCGAAAATATTGAAAATATGCCTGCGGTCTGAAAGGTTGTGCCCATGGCATCCCAATTAGACCACGTTCTTAGAGCAATGACCTTTGACGGATCATTTCGTGTCGTTGCCGTTGAAGCAACCCGAACCGCCGCAGGGATCGTCGAGGCACAAAAAGCGACCGGCGATGAGGCAAAGATCTTCGCAGAGCTCGCTCTTGCAGCTATTTTGTTTAGAGAAACCATGGCCCCCGAGCTTCGAGTGCAGACGCTGCTGCACGGTGTTGGAGGTGGCCGCATGGCGATCGACGCGCACCCCGACGGGAGCACCCGCGGATTGATCTCACGAAAGTCCAAAGATCAGTCCATTGTCTTGGGAGTAGGGGCATCGCTAGAGATGATACGTACGCTTCCTAACGGAAAGGGGTTTCGGGGAGTTGTGGGTTTAGACGAGAAGGCGTCTGTATCTCAGGCTTTTATGGAGTATATGCAGGCATCGGAGCAGATTGTTACGATGATCGCCCTCGCGGCGGTGTTCGATGGACCAACACTTCAGAGAGCTATGGGATACTTGGTCCAGCTGACCCCCGAGACCCGTGCTGAGCCGCTGGCGATCATGACCGATCGCCTCCCTCAGTTTGAGTCCATCGAGGATCGCTGCCGAAATGCAACGCAGACACCAGAGAGCATCATTCATGATTTGCTCGAACAAATCCCCTACGAGATCACGACCGAAAGGACCGTCGAGTATCGCTGCCAGTGTAGCGCGGCCAGGGTGTTTGCCTCTGTGGCCAGCCTGCCGAAAAAAGACATTGAAGAGCTGAGTGAGGCGACAGAGCCGCTTGAGCTCAGCTGTGATTATTGCAACCAAATTTACCACATGGGTCCCGCAGAGTTGCGTGGACTGTTAGTGACAAGTTAAGCCATGAATTCTTTTGACAAGATGCGTTCTCAAGCCGAAGGCGCCGCGCGATTTTTTAAGCGAGGGTGGGACGATTTCGACACCACTGCTAACTTTATTCCCAGCTCACGATGGCTCGTCCACGAGATGCTTTCAAAGATTCCGAAAGGCGCGCGATGCGTTGTGGAGTTTGGAAGTGGGACAGGCACGTTGACGCGAGAGATTCTGAAAAAGCTCGCGCCGGATGGAAAGCTGTACACCGTCGAGCTAGAGAAATCGCTGTTGGATGGGAGCGTTGAGGCGATAGCGGATCCACGGATGATTCCTGTTCTTGGGAGTGCTGTGGATGCGCCGCAGTTGTTGGGAGAGCGCATCGCCGGACGAGTCGATGGTGTGATCTCTTCTCTTGGGCTGAGCTTGATGGACGAGCCTGTTCGGGTGGGCATCATGGAGTCCGCACGAGCCCTGCTCGGTCCGAGCGGGATGTTTACCCAGTACGCCTACATTCACGCCCGATGGGCCGCGTACAGCCCCGGACGCAAGCTTTGGTTTACTTGGGACGCGGTCCCTTTTATGGACAAGCATTGGGATGAGGTCGAGCGCAAAATTGTGCTGAAGAATGTGCCGCCGGCCTGGGTATTTGCCTGTCGAAATCGGCCGACCTCGCGCTAAAATACCAGGCTGTAATAGGCGCTGTTTCGCTCAGTACCAGTCGAGGCCAAGCCCCACAGTCGCAGTGAGCATGAACTGGTTTGCCGGTAGGTTTTCGTGAAAATCAACGGCCAAGTTGATCGCGCGTGCGGGCCCTCGTGCGCCAACCGTCGCACCAAAAGGCGGGTTTGAAATCAGCGGAAATGCGATCCGCTGATGCAGCCCCGGCCAAAGCACGGTCGAGAGCAGACACGCCAACCCAAGGCATCCCGGCTGCATTAACAAATCGACGGAGGGGCCTACGCCGATTTGAATATAGTTTTGAATCGATATTTCAGCGAGAATTGAGTTATGAATCGCGACGAGGGTGCCGCCTTGGCTTGGCGTTGTGATCACCCCTAACAACAGCGAGGACTGCAAGTATACGGCAAATGGCGAGCGAAATTGCACACCCAATCGCAGCGATCCCACATGCCAGGTGGGTGCACCCAAGAGTCCAAAAGACGCTCCTCCTCCGGCCGCAAGAGTGACCCCTGAGCGCCGTCGAACATCATCGGGTTCAACGGGTTCGGCGGGTGCGGTTTGAAGTGGATGCGCGGTGGTACGGCGGTTCAGAAAGACGGCTCGCTCTGGCTCTTCTAAGCCACTTGGTTGCGGACCGCTTTGAGCATGCGCGCTCAAAGAATAGATCGTGAGCGAGAGCGCGACAACGCTCGTCGTGAGTCTCAACGATCTTCGATGTACCAAGCAAACCACAAGTGGAGTGCTTGTCATGCACCTTGCGACGCCGTCAAGTACAACCCCGGATTATTGTGCGCGAACAAAGAGCGAGCGCCCCACCGAAGGACGAGTCCAGATCACGCGAGCCTGTGGACCGACACATCGTGGACCTCCTCGGGAGACGACTCCAACCACTAAATTTGTTCGCGGATCAATCGCGGGGCCGCCGCTGTCACCGTTGCACGTGGACTCTGCTGACACAAGTTCAGTGCTCGACGCTGCGAGAATCAAAACCTTTGGCCGTTGGTATCGAACACCCACCCCCGCGCGGTCTGAGTCTCCTCTTCGTCCAAAACCGACGGCGGTCACCTCACTGCCGACGCCGATCCGGGCGCCCCAGTCAACCTGCATTGGGACGATGTCGCGGATCGCTCGATCTAAATGAATGAAAGCAATATCGTGGTCGCAGAGTCGTGTAGACGAGGGAACAACAATCCGTGATCCACGAGCTAAAACACTGCCAGTAAGCGCATTTTCAGAACTAACCACCGAGATCGAACTCGCAGGCAGATTGTCTATCACTTGTGCGCCTGACAGGGAGCAATCGATCAGCGGGACTGTGCGACTGACGCAGTGCCGGGCCGTTAATATGACCTCGGGTGTGATGAGTGTTCCGGAGCAGAGCGCTCCGTCGCGACTGAGCAGACCGACGACCGCGGGGTGCGCGTTGTGATCAAGCCTGCCATGAATGATGGGGTCCGATGAGGTCTCAAGCGCATCGGGCGCACACGAGAACAAACAGCTATGGACGATGAAAAAAATTGTCTTCTTGAACATTGGGCTTTGAAAACTCCTTCACCGTGGGTCATGGCAGAAACGGTGCCAGCCCTCGGGCAAGTCACGCTCGTTGATATTGTTGAGCAATTTTGGTACCCCCCTGGCGGTCTGCATGGCTTCCGCCATGGCGCGCCATGGTGGTACATACTCAGCGCCCCCCCCACTGCTCTCAAATATGGTTCAGCGCTTTGTCCGATGTCGAGCCTGTGGCATGCCCCACCCCGCGCAGCTTGGTGAGTGCCCCAGCACGCGTACTCCCATCGGAGACGGGGGGCAGTCGAGCCCGACGCCTATCGCAAACGAGGCCACAACCGAGCGAAACGCAGTCGCTGCGGTCATCAAGCTCGTGGCACCGTCAACGGCGCTGACCTTGGATGACGAGCCTACAACGCTCATGAAGAAGAAGGCGGATCGGGGCCATAAGCTACCGGCGATTAAGCGACTCGCGGGTCGCTACTTGATTCGCGGCTTTCTCGCTCGCGGAGGGATGGGCGTGATTTATGACGCGATCGATGAGCGTCTGCAGCGACCCGTGGCGATCAAAGTGCTGATTCCTGAAGCGATCAATGACCCCATTGCGCTGGGTCGATTTCAAACGGAGGTGAAGCTGCTCGGCGCGCTGGCCCACCCCCGTATTGTCACCATCTTCGACGCTGGAACCACTGACGACGGCTCTCCATTTTTGGTCATGGAAAAGCTCGTCGGAGAGCCGCTCTCGTCGAGAATCAAGCGCGAAGGAGCGCTGCCAATCGCTTCTGCCATTGAGATCGCTGGTCAGGTCCTTGATGCGCTGATCGCCACACACGCGCGAAATATTCTTCATCGTGATCTGAAACCAGAGAATGTCTTTCTCGAACGCACGCACGATCGCACGGTGTCTGTAAGACTCTTGGACTTTGGCTTGGCTCGAAAGACCATGGCGGTTGTCGAAGATCGTGGGGCGGAGTCACATTTTACGCGCCCCGGCCGCGTCGTCGGAACACCTGCGTACATGGCTTTTGAACAAGCGATGGGCGAAAGAGACCTTGATGGACGCACAGATTTATACGCACTTGGTGTGATTTTCTTTGAGTGTGTCACGGCCCAGTTGCCCTGGAGCGCAAAGGATCCCATGGGAATCGCCGTCGAGATGCACGCTCGAACGCCAACGCTGATTCGTGCGTATCGTCCCGACGCGCCTGCTTGGTTAGAACATTTGGTGCGAATGTTGATGGCACGTGAACGTGAGCTGCGTCCGCAGGATGCCAAGTTAGCGCTGCGATTGTTGCGTGCAGGCGAAGCAGGTTTTGTGACGAGCACTGGCGAGATCACACTTGAGAAAACCCGTGATGAAACCTCATGAGTAATAGCTGTTGATCGACGACAAACTCGCAGGTAGGAATGCGGCTGTGATGAAGCGTTGGTCCGACGTGGTGTTCTCTCCGCAAGCCCCTGCGGCGCTCCCCGTTTCTGCGGAGCGCGCGATAGAGCTGTTGGCACCGTTGGTCATTCAAGACCGTCTTGCCCGCATTGATCGAGCGGTTGCTGGTCGAACTCGTGCTGTGGTAGCGGTGATTGAGTCGCTGTCCGACCCACACAACGCGTCAGCGATTTTGCGGACCTGTGATGCGCTTGGAGTCCATGAGGTGCACGCGATTGAGCAAGCCGCAGAGGTTAAGCTCGCAAATCGTATCACCAAGGGCGTAGAGAAATGGATGGACCTTCGGCGATTCGAGCGTGCTGAGATATGCGCTGCAGAGCTAAAATCGCGAGGATATTCACTCTACGTTGCCGATATGAGAGCGACGACCACGCTTGAGTTGATCGCCGCCACTCCCAAGGTAGCGCTTGCGTTTGGCAACGAGCACGAAGGGATCAGTGATGAGCTGAGGGCGTGTGCCGACGGGGCGTTCGCGATTCCGATGCAGGGGATGGTCGAGAGCTTCAACGTCTCGGTCGCTGCAGGGATCGCACTTTGGTGTGCCACACGTCAGCGTGAAGGCGATCTTTCAGAGAGCGATCGGCTGGAGCTAAAAGCGAGATTCTTGATCAATAGCCTTCGGGGAGCGGACGACATTCTTGAACGTTTTGCCAAGAGCGCACAAAACACTGTAGAAGACGGCGGTTGATAGATGGCTCCAAAGATCGTTCGTATCGCTGATCGCGGTGGTGTGCTTGGGCTGAGCGTCGCGCTCGGCGCGGCGTGTACTTTAGCTGGATTTATTCTGGTGAATCGAGTGGTGCATTTGCCGCAACATACGGACGAGACGGCCGTTGGACCCCGAGAAGACCTCGAAACCGATGCGGGAGTCGGAGCACACGCACCCGCGACAAACAACGCAACGAATGCTCACGCAGCAGCAGAGACTGATCCCGTTGTCGCAGTCCGTGTGACACGCGTCGATGTGCAAGCGTGTGGCGACGGCGATGAGCTCGATACCCTGGGCGATC
>JANNCG010001343.1:0-1980 GCA_031386385.1 Myxococcales bacterium | reverse complement strand
GTACTTCGTCGCTTCAGCTCCCATCGGCGGTATCCGCAACCTGGTCGTAGCGCCTAGTGCGCGGGGTCAGAAGCTCGGGCTTGCCCTGATGCAGGCGGCGGCAAGCGCACTGGCAGCGAGCGGATGCACGCAATGGTCACTGTTTGTGAAGCCCGCAAATTTAGTCGCGATTGCGCTGTACGAAAAGCTCGGTATGCAGCGTGGAAAGCTGGCGACCATCGTGCGATTCGAGTCCCCGTTAACGACAAATGTCACGCTTGAGTGTGCTGAGTTGATCTCTGGGGACGACGAGTTTGCGCATGCACTTGAGGTGTCCCCCGCGACGTTGGCGCAGCACCGAGGGCCTTCGCCCATCGTGATTTTCGGCGCGCGAAATGCCAGCAAAGAGCCCGTGGGGTGGCTCGCGCTGGACCCCCGACGTCCGTTGGTACTGTTCGCCAAAACCCGCTCAACTGCGGACCTCAGCGCGCTGCTTTGCGCCTGCGCACGGCACTGCGTGGGGGTGTGGCCCAAGGTCGTCGCTCACGATCCAGAGCTGCACGCACAGCTGCTAGAGCTTGGCGCTATCAAACTCTTAGAGACACTCGAGTTCACCGGCGCCCTTCCGCCCAAACTCCCTTAGCGGTCGCGAAAAAACTGCCCGTGAAATCCGAGCGCCACCGCGAGATCCACCGTGGCCGTCGCGAGCACCGAGAGCGTCTTTGGGTCGAGGATAAACAATCGAGTGGTCTTGGTTGAAGCGCTGGTTCCGACGGTTAGAATCACGCCGTCTTCCTCGTCCGTAGCGCCCGGACGACCGACAAATACTGGCTCTCCAACGACGTAGTCGCCTTCACTAAAGAAGGTCGCACCGCTGCTCGACACGCGCACGATTCGTGCGTTGATGACCCCATCTTTTGGCTCGATAGCGGCACCCCACACCGCCGAGTGCTCTTTGCCGCTCGCCCGCGCGTACGAGATGTTTGGAAACTCAAATCGCGCATCCGATGCCAGCTCAACGATCGCCTTGGTCCCACCATGTGGAAGCACATACCTGAGGTGCTTCGCCGTCAACGTCGGGACTCTCGACTGCAAGCTTGCCGTTCGGAGCGCCTCAATAATCGAAGCATCTTCATACGCGATGACCTCAACAACGGTTGCATCTGCGCGCTCGTATGAGTTGACCGCGTGAAAGATAAAACTCGCGGGAGCTTCGTAGGTCCGAGTGCTCCCGTCGTTGCGATCCACAACGATCAGCTTGGTGGGCTCGCTCGCTGCGAACTGAAAGTGATCAATAAACCCTCGGTTGGACCAGAGCATTGAGATGGGGTTCACCGTGAAGGGGTGCCACAGAACAATGGCGTGCTTCGGAGTGAGCCCAAAGGAGTGCAGATAGGGCAAACGGGACGCACGAATACGTGCAAATACACGGCGACTTCGCGAATTGGGGGCATGATCGTAAAGAGCCACATGCGGCGATGCCCCGCCCATCGCCATCGCGGCGTTGACGACCACTTTGCGCTCAAAGTCAAAGTGCGGATGCGCCAACATCACAAGGCTACCTTCGTTGTCTTCATACTTCACGCGCGCGGTGGCTTTGAGACTCGCGGGATCAAACACAACCTGGTGCGGCGACTCTGTCAGCGCGACGAGCTGGTCCCCAAGCGCCACGACGTTGACGTTTGCATTGTCGGTAACCGCTGGACTCGGCTGCACGAGCCGCTTAAAAAAACTTCGCTCGATAGGGGTCCCAAACGAGGCGGTCGAGCGGTCGCCGTTCTCAATGGCGGTGCGCGTCTCGCTCTGAAGCAGCTGCTGCTTAAAACGCACACCTCCATCCCTCACAGCAAACGCGTACAGCATCCCAAGGCCGTCAAACCAGTGCGCTGCGCGATAGCCATGTTGATCAAACACCGTCGGAGCCGTACGGACCAGCTGCCCCCGGAGCCACGTAGGGACGTCACCCTCCACCCGCGCCGCCACATCCATCGCCTCAACGGT
>JANNCG010001311.1:0-13646 GCA_031386385.1 Myxococcales bacterium | reverse complement strand
CCGTTGGACTGGGGCGGACTTGTCGCGGGGACCAAACTGCACCCCGGTGCGCCACTGTTTCGCAACATCAGCAAAGAAGAAGAAGAGAAAATTCTACGCGATTTTGCCATCGTTGAGCCGCTGGTTGCCGGCAGTCCCTCGATATCGGAGACTGAAAAGACTGTCCCGGCCTTGCCAGCACAAGCGAAGCTCGCAGCTGTCGTAGTGGCTCCCGTTGACGCGGCAATCGCAGCACCGGCAGCAGTCGTGACTGCCGCTCCTGAGGGCGTTGCGTTGATTCAGTTCGATGATTTTGCGAAGGTCGAGCTGAAGGTTGGACACGTGTTGAGCGCCGAGCGCATCCCGAAAAAGGATAAGCTCCTCAAGCTCAGCGTGGACGTCGGAGAAGCCTCAGGACCCCGCCAAATTATCGCGGGAATCGCTCTCGCATACACGCCAGAGCAGCTCGTCGGCAAGCAGATCGTAATCGTAGCAAACCTCGCGCCACGTGACTTTGGCAAAGGCCTGATGTCCCATGGAATGCTGTTGGCGTGCGGCGACTCAGACTCGCTATCAATCGTCACACTCGAGAAGAGCAAGCCCTCAGGGACGCGGGTGAAATAAGCACCGCGATGACTACCACTGCAAAAGCACTGATCGATTCACACTGCCATTTGGACTTCGCCGATTTTGCTCCCGAGCGAGACGCGATCTTAGCGCGTGGTCGCGCTGAGGGGATTCGATGGTTTGTCACCATCGGCTCCGGTCGCGACACCGAGAGCGCTCCTGCTGCTGTGCGGCTCGCTAACGAGCATGCGGACGTGGTTGCGACAGTGGGCGTGCACCCCCACGATGCATCATGCGTCACGGACGAAGTGATGGTCGCGATGGAGGCGCTCGCGCTTGATCCTCGAACCGTCGGAGTGGGTGAGGTGGGGCTTGATTATCACTACGATCACTCGCCACGCGAAGTGCAAAAAGAGACTTTTCGACGGTTTATTCAGCTCGCACGGCGAGTTAAAAAGCCGGTGATTATCCACACTCGAAGCGCACCAGATGACACCCTTCAGATACTTAAAGAAGAGGGCGCGAGGGACGTGGGAGGTGTGATTCACTGCTTCACGGAGGACGCCCGGTTTGCCCGCGAGGCGCTGGATATGGACTTTGATATCTCGTTCAGTGGCATCGTGACGTTTAAGACAAGCGAGGATCTGCGGTCGGTGGCGAAGATGGTTCCGCGGGATCGACTGTTGGTCGAGACGGACGCGCCGTATTTGGCCCCAGTGCCCATGCGCGGCAAACGCAATGAGCCAAGCTATCTCTCAAAGACCGTCGCCCACCTGGCCAACACGCTCAGCGTGACGGACGAACAGCTGCGCGACTGGACCACCCGCAACGCGCTCAAGCGCTTTCGCCTGAGTCTCGAAACTTAAGCAGCTCAGCGACAACGCTCACCGCGATCTCTGCAGGGGTGTTGTTGCCAATAGGCAAGCCAATGGGGCAGCGCAGCGTCGCCACACGTCGCTCGGCGATTGCACTCTCGAGCAGCTCTCGCCGCAATTTTGCAGCTTTTACGTCGCTACCTAGAACCCCGACGTACGCCAGGTCCTCGCGAGCGAGTGCCTTTGTTAGCACTGGAAGGTCCGTCGTGTGGCCTTGGGTCATCACAACGACAAACGTGCGCGGCGGCAACGATGCTACACACCCAGCGAGATCCACAACCACTTGCGCACGCACTTGGATGGAGGTCGAAACGCGCTCAATCCACTCTGTACGGGTATCAAAGACCTCAATGGAGCAGTCGAGCGTACGCAAGAGTGCGATCACGGATTGAGCGACATGACCGGCGCCAAAGATCGCGATGTTCCATGGCGAAGGGGCGATGAGCTCAAACAAAAGGGTGACCTCACCGCCGCAGGACATCCCCAGATCTCTTTGCAGGTTCACGACGTGGGTCTGGCATCTGGCAGCCGTCTCGGTTGTAGCAAGTGTCGCGTCCGCGGTGCGAAGCGCGAAGGCCTCAATGCGCCCACCGCCGACGGTCCCGCAAACGAGACCATCGCGATTGACCAGCATTTTTGCTGCGATTTCTTGTGGTGCGCTGCCCCGTACTGCCGTGAGTGTGACCAACACACAAGGCCGTCGCGCCGCAACGTGCGCGCTCAACGAAGCGAGGATGGGATCCCAAGCGCTCATGCAGATTGGCGGTCGTTCAGCGCTAAGAGGATCCGCTCAAGGGTTGCTGGCAGCACCAAATCCAGGTGTTTTTCTGGCGCCTGCCCGGAATAGAGGGCATCTTTCACAGCGGTCCAGACGGACAATCCCAGCAGCAACGGGGGCTCTCCGACGGCTTTCGTAGCGCGGACATTTTTGGTGTTATGCGGGTTTGCAACGAGGTCCACGTTGAACACACGAGGTGTGTCCTGAGTGTTGGGAATCTTGTATGTACTTGGCGAGTGAGATAACAAATAACCCTTGCTGTCGTAGACCAAATTTTCCGAGGTCACCCATCCCATTCCTTGGACAAATGCGCCAGTGACTTGGCCAATGTCCAGACCGTAGTTAATCGGCTGTCCGAGATCCATGAGCAAATCTACACGTAAAACCTTTGTCTCTCCAGTGAATCGATCGATCAACACTTCTGAGCAACCCACGCCCTGAGTGAAGTAAAAAAATGGATCTCCTTGACCCGTCACCTTGTCGAAGTGAATGTCTGGAATCTTAAAAAATCCGTAGTCCCCGAGCTGCACTCGGGACAAGAACGCTTCGCGACACAGCTCGGCAAAACTGATCTTTCGAGTTAGATCTTCGCGCAGACACACAGTCCCGTCGGCAAAGACCACATCCGTCACGTCGAGTTCCGCGTTAGGCTCGGCCACCTTCACTTCTGCTTGTGTCCCAAGCCCCGCCGTACGCGAGGGCCGAAGCTGCTCCGGCATCCCAAGCACCGCGCGCGCGACCTGGGCCATTCGACCTCGTATTCTCTCGCACGCGATGAGCGCCGCGCGTGCGTTGAGGTCTGTCCCGCTCGATGCCGCAGTGGGTGAAGTGTTGTGATTTTTCTCCGTGGACGTGGTCATAACGCGCACGGCGTCGAGCTCAATTCCAAAGTGTTCTGCGACCACCATCGCGATTCGGGTGTTCACTCCCTGACCCATTTCAGTCGCGCCCGTAGAGACCTGGACCGTCCCATCTTGGTGCACGTTCACTAGCGCGTTGCCCTGGTTTAAAAACCGCGTTGTGAATGAGATCCCAAACTTCACCGCAGTCATTGAGAGTCCGCGCAAAAACATCGGGTCGCTTGTGTTTGCCCGCTCGATCTGCGCACGACGGGCGCGATAATCGCAGCGTTGTTCGAGCGTCTCAAAAAGCCGATCGAGCAGCAAATTCTCTAGCTTTTGTCCGTAGTGTGTCACATCGCGTCCGGGAGATGAGTACACGTTGAGCCGGCGCACATCGAGCGAGTCCATCCCCAGTTGGTGCGCGATGTCCTCCATGATGTTCTCAATCATCGCCACCCCCTTGGGTCCTCCAAATCCGCGAAACGCCGTGTGAGGATGCACGTTTGTCTTGCACACCTGACCCACGACCTTCATGTGCTCAATAAAATAAGCGTTGTCTGAGTGCAGCATCGCGCGCTCCATGATGGAAGTGGACAGATCTGCGAAGGCTCCGCCGTCTGAGAACAGCTCAGCGTGGAGAGCCAATATCCGCCCGTTGTCGTCAAACCCAACTTGATACTCAATCTCAAACGGGTTTCGCTTACCCGTCATGATCATGTCGTCGTCTTTGGTGATCACCATGCGTGCGGGGCGCTGCCATTTGAGCGCCACCATCGCAGCGAAGGTGGCAAAGGGCGCTCCTTGTGACTCTTTGCCGCCAAAACCTCCGCCCATGCGCTTCACTATGCAAACGACCGAGTGACTTGGGAGTCCAAGCGCGTGCGCCACCACGTGCTGCACCTCGGTGGGGTGCTGCGATGAAGAGTGAATTTCGACCTGACCGCCCTCGCGCGGATAGGCGATCGAGCAGTGTGACTCGAGATAAAAATGGTCCTGACCTTGGATCACAATGCGGTCGGTGCGTCTGTGTGGCGCGGCTTCAAGGGCTGCGGTGACATCTCCACGCTCGATCGTTCGTGCGGCTCCGATAAACGACCCTTGCTTGCGTGCCTCGCTCACAGTCATGACCGCGGGCAAAACCTCATAGACCACTTTGACGAGGCGCTTTGCATGCTCCATCGCATGTCGGGTCTCGCCTGCGACGATCGCCACGGGCTCGCCGACAAACTGCACCACCGTCTCGGCGATTACCGGCTGGTCCTTGAAGATGGTGCCCCAAAGGTTGTGGGTGACGTCCCGCGCGGTCAAGACGCCAACCACGCCTTTCAGTGCAGTAGCCATCGACGTGTCGATTGAGACAATTTTTGCGTGAGCGTGCGGAGAGTATACAACGCCTACGTGAAGCTCACCCGCGACCTCGGGACGATCATCGATAAACTCAGACTCTCCGCGGACGTGCGTGTGTGATGAGTCGTGTGGTGGTGAGCTCACCCGGTCGAGAATCTTCATGAAGGGTCTCCCGCGACCGCAGTTGCGTCTTGAGTCAATGCATACTCAAGCGCAAAGCGTCTGAACATGTTCGCCGCGAGAAGTCGCCGTGCAACCTCGCTGCCTCGAACGTCGGTTCGCGGGGATACGTCTCGTTCGATTGCCTTTGCCGAGCGCTCAATAAGTGCTTTGTCCTGAAGAATGCCGCCCTGTAGCATTTGCTCTACATTGGGCAACGACACAACCGTCGGTCCCACTCCGCCATAGAGGATTTTTGCTGATAAAATGCGGCTGTTCTCTACCCGCAGCCGGTATGCACTGCTGACAAACGAGATGTCCAGGTCCTTGCGTTGGCAGACCTTGTACGCTCTGAACACCTCCGCCGATGTCCCTGTCGAGGCAGAGAGCACGTCCATCCGCAATCGGGTAATGACCTCGTCTTTGCGAAGCGCAAACTGCTTGTAGCCGAGGTAGAAATCTTTGAGCGCGACCCAGCGCTGAGTCCCCACCGCGCAGAGTTCGACCTCGGCGTTGAGCGCAAAAAGAGCCGGGATTGTGTCTCCGATCGGCGATCCGTTGGCCACATTGCCAACGAGCGTCGCCATGGACTTAATCTGCGGAGAAGCGAACACTCGAAGCAAGCGGCTGAGCTCGTCTACCCGACCAACACATAAACGCTCGAGCTCGCCGAGCGTCGTGAGAGCGCCGACTGTAAGGTGCTGGTCCGTGATCGTGACCTGGTCTAGGCCCTTCACGAGGGACAAGCTAATCATCGTATACTGCACACCTGGCGTCCCTATCGCACCTTTGTTGAACAGGACGCCAAGATCAGTATTGCCTGCAATTAACCTAGCCGAAGGGTGCTTTGCGCGAAGCGCGAGTAGCTCGTCTAGCGAGCGTGGAGCGTGAAGCTCACCGTGCTCGGTGGCGATCTCAAGCGAGGTGGCGGTGGACCCCTCAAGATCGATCTCAATCGCTTTGCTATGATATCGTTCGGTAAGACTTCGTGAGACTCCGGGACGTACAGACACGCCGGCTTCAACGATGGGAAGATACCCCGTGCACCGACACAGGTTGCCAGTCAGCGCATTTTTGATATCCCGTTCGGTCGCTGGCTTGTCCGTGTGATGTTCAAAATGTCCCATCATGGCCATCACAAATCCCGGTGTGCAAAAGCCACACTGCGAGCCATGGCAAGCGGTCATCGCGCGCTGTACTTCGTGGGGCTCGTCGCCATCGCGAACAGCTTCGATGGTGAGGATGTGCGCTCCGTCGAGCTGTGCGGTCGCAATGATACAAGCGTTGACCGGCTCAAAGCGCCAAGGACGATCGCCGCTTGGACGGGCGACTAAGAGGGTGCAAGCACCGCAATCGCCCTCGGCGCAGACGACTTTTGTTCCGGTAAGGCGGCGGGTGTATCGTAGATAATCGGTGATGGGGCGAAGGGCGTGGTCGCCTTTAATTTCGTGACGCTGGCCGTTGATATACAGAACCACGTGCTGTCGATTCGAGTTCATTGGGATGGGTTACCGAGGGCGAAAATACCGTTAATTTTGCCCGGAGTGTGTGTTGTTCTTGCCAAAAAAGCGTTTCGCTATGAATGTTGGTGATCTGTTGAGTGTTGCTGCGATGACCCCGATCCCATTCGATCTAAACGGCCACGTCCTTCCGGTCGAGGTCAACGCCTGCGTTGCGCAGTGGTTGGGGCGGCCGTCCGAGTCGTCCGCAGAGCACCGGATGCGACTCGTGATTGAACTCTCGCAGGTGTCTGTTGACAGCGGAGGAGGACCGTTCGGTGCAGCGGTCTTCGGTCCTGACGGCGAGCTTTTGTCCGTGGGCATCAACCGCGTGGTTCCGTGGAACAGTTTTGAGTACCACGCCGAATGCGTTGCGCTAGGGATTGCCCAGACAAACAACCGCAGCGGATTTCAGCTCCCGCCGCAGAGCGAGTTGGTCACTTCGTCATCGCCCTGCTGCATGTGTTTTGGAAAGTTCTTTTGGTCCGGTGCCACGCAGCTCACGGTGGCAGCCAGGCGAGAGGACGTCGAGCAGATCGTCGGTTTTGACGAAGGACCCATCCCCACAGACTGGCAAGAGACCCTTCGTCTGCGCGACTTTATTGTGCGTGAAGAAGTCCTCCGCGATCATGCCGTCCGCGTGCTAAAAAACTACCGTGGTCCGGTCTATCAAAGCCGCACGCAAGCATAGCCTAAGATCCGAAGTCTATGCATTTTCTTGGTAAATTTGCAGCATCGTTTTCGATCGTGGTGCTGCCTCTCACCCTCAGTGCAGGCGGAGTCCAGGTGTTTAGTCACCCCAGCGCACTGATGACTCAGCGAGTCTCTGAGGTCGCTCGAAGTCATAAAAAAGATCGCGCAAGTTCTACCGGAGTGGCACTGCTAGCTCCCGCCCCAACGATCGCCTCGATTCATTTGCATGAGTGTGTCGTCGCTGACGAATCCGCCTTGCGGCTGATCGCCGACGCGGATGTCAGCCGCGTCGATTGGCTGCTTCGCGACCGAACCAACTGGCAGCCCCGGCCGATGCATCCCGGCACCCTGGCAGCTGTCCTCGCTACCGCCGCGCACTTTCACGCTTCACGGATTGAAGTGATCTCTGGCTATCGCTCGCCGAAGATGAACGAGATGCTCAGAAAAAAGGGCCGCCACGTCGCTCCTCGAAGCCAACATCCGATGGGCACTGCAGTGGACTTTAGACTCGTTGGGGTTTCAATGGCGCCAGTGTTTCAGCTCTTAGAACGAAGCCACAATGGCGGCGTTGGACGTTATCGCAACGACGCGTTTGTTCACGTTGATGCAGGGACTCGTCGCCGCTGGCAGGGTGAGTAGAATCAGTTGCAAAAGGACTGGCCGTTAACGTTTTGCACGGGCATATTGCCGCACGATACCGCGCAGCTCGCGGCCCCTCGGCAATCAATATTGCACTGGCCGGTGCAGCGGATAGTACACGTCGCCCCGCCGTTGCAGTTCACGTTTGAGCTCGGCCCGACGGTGACAGTGCACCTCGCGTTGGTGCAGCTGATGTTGTTGCTCGCGCCGCCAGTGAGGGTGCAGTTGGATCCGGTGAGACACTGCGTCTGGCATGAGTTGCCGCAGGTCGACAGGCAGGTCGAGCCCTGCGAGCACACGGAGTTTCCGCTCCCGGGGTTGTTAAGGCTACAGCTTGCGCCAGGCGCGCAGACACAGTTCGCGAGCGCCGGGTCACAGGTACACTGTGCACTGGGGCAAGCCGCTGCTCCGCCACAGGCAACGAGCGATTGTGATGACAGTAGTAGGCCGAAGCCCAGCAAGAGCGCGCGGACCAGACGGTTGTGTTGATGAAGTGGGATGTGAGTCATAGGTGAACTCAGGGCGTCACGGTGGGCGTCCCAGTGACGGCGCGGCTTGACGGGGAAGTTGTGATTTGGGTGGTCGTCGTCGGACTGGGACTCGCTGCGTTCGGGCTGGCTGTCGTCGTCGTACCGGACGCCGCACGAAACGAGTAATAGTAGCGCAATACCTGGCGAACGTAGTTCTGCGTCTGCTCGTACGGTGGGATCCCGGCGTGTCGGATCACCGCGTTCGGCCCCGCATTGTAGGCAGCGATCGTTAAGATCAAATCACCGTTAAACATGTTCGCCAAGATTCTGAGAAATCTTGTGCCGCCCAAGATATTTTGGCGCGCGTCGAACACGTCTCGCACCGCCATGCTCTGCGCTGTCGAGGGCATCAACTGCATCATTCCAGACGCGCCGCTCACGCTCACTGAGTACGGGTTAAAGTCGCTCTCCTGCTTGATTACCGCTCGAACGAGTGACTCGGGCAGCTGATACAAGCTCGCCGCCTCGCGAATGGCGCTGTCGTAGCGGCTCGTTCGAGATTGATCACGCGCTGCGGTGAGATAGAGCGAACGGACCTGTGCGTTGTCGAGGCTCGTGACCGAGACTGTTTGCGTGTCGGTGCCATCAAAGCTCACGACTTGCGACGGGTTGGCGCGAGTAGGTGCTCGGTCACTCCCTCGAACGACCGTGACTGAACCACGCCCTCGGCTCGCCGAAACATTGCTCAAATGGATCGTGCCGTCGGCTCGTCGAGTCATGAAGATATCAGCAATTGCGCTGGAATTTGTCAAGCAAAGTGCTAGCGCAGCGACTGATCCGGCCGCGACTTTTCGAGCAGAGCGATAGGAGAATTTGGCGCTGACGGGACGTTTGTTCAAGGTGAGTTCTGTCAAGAATAGCCAACGAATCAACAATCTCCAAACTTCCCTCAAAAACAAAGATACCCTAACGATCGGACATCTCATGGCATACACAACGGACTATCTCGTTTTGGGCAGCGGAATCGCTGGCCTCTCTTTCGCACTCGAAGCGGCCAAACACGGCGACGTCTTGATCGTCACCAAGCGCATGCGCTCAGATGCAGCCACGACTTGGGCGCAAGGTGGAATTTCGGCGGTATTTGATCCCATGGACTCGTTTGCAGCACATAAAAGCGACACCATGATCGCTGGGGCTGGCCTGTCCAAAGCGCACATTGTTGATCTTGTCGTGCAAGCGGCGCCTGAGCGAGTCAAGGCGCTGGTGGATATTGGCGTGAAATTTAGCAAGAGCAAGGAGGACAACGGGCTGCCGTTTGACCTCACTCGCGAGGGCGGTCACACCGCAAGGCGTGTGATTCACGCAGGGGATATCACCGGTCGGGAGGTAGAGCGTGGACTCTTAGAGGCCGCAGAAAACCACCCGCGGATCACGTTTTTAGAGCAGCACATGGCGATCGATCTTTTGATGCTCGCGAAGTTTGGTGGGGCAGATGTTTGCGGCGGGGCCTACGTGTTAGATAAGCGCGCGGGCCGGGTCCACACGGTGAGAGCACACGCGACCATCCTCGCGACGGGTGGGAGCGGAAAGGTCTACCTCTACACCTCGAATCCAGACGTCGCCACCGGCGATGGCGTCGCGATCGCGTGACGCGCGGGGGCCGAGGTGTCCAACATGGAGTTCACACAGTTTCATCCCACGGTGCTCTATCATCCCCAGGCAAAATCCTTCTTGATCTCAGAGGCCCTTCGAGGGGAGGGTGGTGTGCTTCGGCTTGCAGACGGGACGCCATTTATGAAGAAGCACCATCCGCAGGCAGACCTCGCGCCGCGAGATGTGGTGGCGCGCGAGATTGACTTCGAGATGAAACGCTCGGGCGAAGACTGCGTCTGGCTGGATATGTCTGAGCGGTCGCCGGAGTATTTGAAAACGCGTTTTCCCAACATTTATGCAGAGTGTTTGCGTTGGGGTATCGACCTGACAACTGGCTCGATTCCGGTGGTTCCGGCGGCGCACTATCAGTGCGGAGGTGTGAGCACCGACGATGTTGGGCGCACAACGCTGAAGGGTCTGTGGGCGATTGGCGAGGTGGCGGGCACTGGGCTTCACGGTGCAAATCGTCTCGCGAGCAACTCGCTGCTTGAAGGCTTAGTGTTTGGCCATCGCGCAGCAAATGCGCTCAAGAGCGAGCCCCGGACAACGAGCTGGCCGAGCATTCCTGAGTGGGAGGTTGGCGACGCGGCGCCTTCGGATGAGGCGGTGGTTGTCTCGCAAAACTGGGACGAAATTCGCCGTTTGATGTGGAATTATGTTGGTATTGTGCGCAGCACCAAGCGCCTTGAGCGGGCCCGTCGCCGGCTCGCACTGCTGGAGGATGAGGTACGCGAATATTATTGGAAGTACTTCGTGACCGCGGACCTCCTTGAGCTACGCAACATTGTCACAGTGGCGCAGTTGATGGTCGATGGCGCCTCTGTCCGCAAAGAATCTCGTGGAATTCACTACACTTTGGACTATCCCGAGACAGGCACAGGCACCCCTGAGGACTCGGTCATGGTCAAAGGGATGCCCGCACAACTGCGCAAAATTCCCGCTGAATAGTTGTCAGATTTCCGGCGGCTGGTACATCTATAGAAGCGCGGTTTATTGTCGCTGGCCAATTGTGCTGGTCTGATGACCCCTCCGCGCGTGAGGCTAAACTTTTGTGAAACACTTATTCGTCGCGACCTCTCTTGCTGTTGGCATCTTGGGGATGAGCTTTCGGGCCGAGGCCCAAGAAGCAATCGATCCAAACTTACTTGCATCTCGTCGTGAGATGATTGATCGCGCTTCGCAAGCCCGCACCGCAGGCCGGCACGATGAGGCGCTTGATCTTGCGCAACGGGCGGGTCGTATCCAAATGACTCCCAGCTTGCGGTTGTTTATTGCGCAGGCGCAGCAGGCAGCGGGGCAGCTGGGCGAGGCCCTGGGCAGCAGCCTGCAGTGCCAGAGTGAAGCCTCCCGTGACGCGGCTGCAAGTGGCCGAACGATTGAGCGAGTGTGTGGAGAGATGGTGGTTCAGCTTCGCCCCAGGATAGGCCGTATTGTGGTGTCTGTGAGCAACGCACCAGCGACCGGAATGCACGTCTTTGTGGCGAATCGCGAGCTTCATGCGCTGCTGCTGGGCAATGACTACGTTGTGACGCCTGGCGACGTCACTGTGCGCGTCATCGCACCGGATTTTGCGGAGTACACAACCAACATTCGTGTCACACCAGGCTCAACGATTCCGCTTGTGGTGACGCTCGCACGCCAGACAACTGCGACGACAACAACCGCAGCGACGACAACGACAGCAGCCGTCACGACCGGAGCGACCACAAACGCAGCGACGACAAGCACAAACGCAACGACCACGAACACAACGATCAGTCCACCCAACGCTCTAAATACTGCAAATTCACCGACCAATGCAGCGGCGAACGTCAGCACATCGACGGTGGGTATTGCGGCTTCAACGACAGCAGTTGTGACAGGAGTCCATCCGGACCCCACCGTCGTGGTGCCGCCGATCGTCTCGCCAAGTCGCGGGCCCAATGTCGGCGGTATCGCTTTGCTTGCGGTCGGCGGCGCTGCGGCAGTGACCGGTGCGATCTTTCTTGGTTTGAGCAGCGGGGCTGCGGGCGAGTACAACATGCTTTGCACCCCGACCTGCACGTCTGACAACGAGGCAATGGGGCGCGCAGCTTTTGATCGCGCAAACATGTTTACCGCCATCGGGATTGCGGGACTCAGCGTCGGCGTTGTGGGGGCGGGCGTTGGGGTTGTGTTGATGGTGATGGGTGGTTCGTCGCGCGCAACCACTACAGCGCAGTCGACAGGGGTTCGCTTTGGGCTCGGTTCAATCACTTACACAGGCTCATTTTAAGGTTAAAATTATGAAACTTAATTGGCTCATATCTGTTTGTCCGGCTCTGGTACTGACCGCATGTTTGGGCGATTTTCGCTCAGCGAATTCACGCGATACGGGCGCTGTTGGCAGCGACGCGATCGATGATCTTGCGACCGTCGACACCCCCAACCCCGTTGACCAACCGGAGTTCGACACACCGACCCCAATCGATCAGGATGTGATCGCGATGGACGGGAGTGACGCCGTCGATGCGCCAACCGGCGACCGGATAGACGTCCCCAATCCAATCGACGTGCCTGACACTTTTCGATGCATGGCGCCGAGTCCCGATACTTGTAATGGCTCGTGCGTGAACCTGCAAACGAGCGTGAATCACTGCGGAATGTGCGGAAACGCCTGCGCGGTTGGTGGTGCAAATGTGATGGCCGTTGGCTGCGCAGCGGGCGCGTGCACGATCACGTGCATGCCGAATTTTGGCAACTGTGACCGCAACATTGTGAACGGCTGCGAGGTGAACACCGCGACGAATCCGATGAACTGTGGGCTGTGCGGGATGGTGTGTCCAGCGGCTGCTAACCAGACCGCGACGTGCGCAGCGGGGGCGTGCTCGGCTCCATGCAACGCTGGCTTTGCCGATTGCAACGCAATGGCCGGATGCGAGTCGTCGCTCTCAGCCGCGACATCGTGCGGCGCGTGTGGAACCATGTGTAGCGGAGGCACGCCCGTTTGTGATGCCGTGATGCGGGTGTGCACGAGTGGATGTATGGGTGCGCAGCAGAACTGCGGTGGAAGCTGCGTCGATACGTCTTCGAACGTCAATCACTGCGGGATGTGCGGCCGCGCTTGCACGCCGCTGGCAAATGCCACGGTCGATTGCAGTGCATCAAGCTGCCGACTTCGAATGTGCAACGCGAACTTTGTGGACCTCGACAACGTGGCCGGCAATGGCTGTGAGTGTGGTCCGGTGTCCGCGGACCTGCCTGATCCAGGCAACGTGGATAGCAACTGCGATGGCATTGACGGAGACGCCACGGTTGCTTTGTTTGTGAGCGCCACAGGCGGAAGCGATGCGAACGCTGGGACACGGTTGGCACCGCTGGCCACGCTTACACGCGCTCTCCGGCTTATTCAGATGGGAAATCGCGCAACCCAGATCCTGATGACCAACGAGTCCTATGACATGTCACGCGATGGGACGCAGACCATGCCCAGCGGGGTGGGGATTTATGGCGGGTACGACGTCGGATTTCTTCGACGAACCGGGGTCCAAACTCGGATTTTGACCGCGCCAATCGGCCTGCATATCACTGGATTTACCGCGCGCACGACCTATGCTCGGCTCGCGCTGACATCGGCCGCTGCGGTTGGGGCGGGACAGAGCTCGATTGTTGTGCGCTTGGTTGATCAAGGGCTGTTTGGCGGCTTGTCCGCGATCATCTTCTCCGAAGTCTCGGTCACCTCTGGAGCTGGAGTTCCAGGGACTGACGGGGCGCCGTCTGGGATGGTGGCACCGACAGGAATGCCAGGAAATTCACAGGCGGGAGGTGGATCCATCGGCTGTGCAAATGGTCAGTCAACGGGTCGTGGCGGCGGCGGTGGATCTGGCGGCATGGCGGGTCCGGGAGCGGTGGGAGCAAATGGGTTGGCCGGCGCTGGTGCCGGTGGGTCTGGCGGCGCGGGTGGCGCGCTTGTTACGGGAGCTGGCAACTGCGTGGGGCCGACGTCGTTCGGTGGCAATGCAGTGGACGGATCGACTGGCTCGGTTGGAGTTGGAGGAGCTGGGGGAGGCATGACAATAACACTGCTCGCAACCAACGTTCCGCAGACTGCGGCTGGTGGTTCTGGATCCTATGGCAACACTGGCGGCGGCGGTGGCGGCGGCGGCGGCGGCAGTCGCGGCCCGCGT
>JANNCG010001267.1:0-4396 GCA_031386385.1 Myxococcales bacterium | reverse complement strand
GCTGTCATCACTCAGCCGCATTTTCACCCGGTGCGAAGAGGCATAGGCCTCGTTGCTCTTCACGGCGCTCGCAACGCATCGCGCCAGATCAAGGCTTTGAAAGCGAAACTCCATGCTCCCGGACTGCATCTTCTCGATGTCCAAGATGTCGTTGATCAGGCGACTGAGCCGCTCACTATTCACCGCCGCAATGTCGATCAGCTCTTTGGCCTCCAGCGGAAGGTCTCCGACAACACCCGAGCCTACCAGCCCCAGCGCACCGCGAATGGAGGTCAACGGTGTTCTGAGCTCGTGGCTCACGGTCGAGATAAACTGTGCTTGGAGGTGCTGAATGCGCTTTCGCTCGCTGATGTCCCGAACCACTCCGGTAAAAAATTGATCGCCCTTGATGAAAAATTCTGCCACCGAAAGCTCAGCCGAAAAAACAGATCCATCCTTGCGGCGAGCAGACACTTCTCGCACTGTTCCGATCACCTTGCGCTGACCATTTTTGCGGTAATTTGCCAGGTATTCATCATGGCGCTCGCGATCTGGCGAAGGGATCAGTGTGCTTACGTTTTGACCTATTAGCTCGGCCCTTGTGTAGCCAAACAACCTCTCAACGGCAGGGTTCACGTGCTCAATCAATCCCCTGCTGTCGATCGTCACGACGGCATCGACGCTAGACTCAACGATGGAGCGCGATCGTACCTCGCTCTCACGCAGCCGCGCCTCTGCGTCCTTGCGTTTGCTAATATCTCCGCTGATCGCAATGTACCCCACGATCTCACCACGGTCGTCTCTGCGTGCGGTGATCGACACCTGCACCGGAACCCTAACCCCATCCTTGCGGACGTACGTCCAATCGCGCTCATCCGCAACGCCGGACGAAGCGATCGCAAAGAGCGCTTCACACCCCACGTCCGGCCCCACAACATGGACACTTGTCACCTCACGGGCCCGCAGTCGGAGCTCATCGGGGTCATGAAATGCCTTGACCGAAACCCTGCCGACGACCTCGCTTGCGGTGTAACCGAGGAGCAGCTCGGCAGCGGCGTTGAACTCACGAATCGTCCCGTGCAGATCCGTCTCAATCACGCCGTAGCTCGCGTTGGCCAAAATCCCTAGCACGCGCGAGCTGAGCTCTGCCGCCTCATGCAGCGCGTTGGCCCGCTCGTTTTGCAGTCGAACGTACTCAGTGATGTCGCGGGCCGAGCAAAAGAACACGCCGTCATGCACCGCCGTGCTCCACGACAAGTTGATCCACCGGCCGTCTTTGTGACGGTAGCGATTCTCAAAATCGGCGGTCGTCGAAGAGTCTGTCAGCAGTCGGCTCGCCTCTTTAACAGTCCTTTGAAGATCCTCTGGATGAACAAAATCCAAAAATGGCGCCGCTCGAAGCTCGTCATGACTCCAGCCGAGGGTCGCCTCCCACGCTGGATTGAGCTCGCGAAAGTGAAGATCGCTGCCGGAGGTGGCGAACAGGTTTGGGTTAAGCTCAAAAAATCGTCGATACATCCGCAACGCATTCGCCGACGCGACCAGACTCGAATCGCGTCGTCGAAGCTCAAGCAAATCGACTACCTGTTTGGCAAGCAGCTCAAGCATCTGCTGTTGCTTTGCGCTGAGTAGACGAGGCTTGTCGTCCGCCACACACAACGTCCCAATCCCAAACCCTTCGTCCGTACGCAGCGGAACTCCTGCATAAAACCGCACCCGAGGCCCAGCCACGACCGCGGGGTTGTCAAAGAACCGCTCATCTAAGAGCGTATCTGAGACGATGACCGGGGCGTTGAGCGCCACCACGTGACCACAAAATGAGCTCGCTCGGGGCCCCTCAGAAAACTCGATCCCCTGCTTAGATTTGAGCCACTGTCGGTGTTCATCAATCAGCGAAATGAAAGAAATCGAGACTCCAGCCACGTACCCTGCGAGCGCTGTGATTGCGTCAAATTCGGGCTCAGGAAGCGTATCAAGAATGGCGTAGCTCTGCAGTCGCTGCAGTCGTTGGGCTTCGTCATTGGGGAGCTTCGGGGTGATCACAACGCCTCGAAGCTATACGAACTACCGCGAGAAATCCCTTGGCTTCGACAAGGCCATGAACGAACCCCAACGAGATCTACTCGGCAGTGAAGCCCACTTTGGCGTGAGTCCCGTCACAATAGGGTTTTTTCGACGACTGCCCACACCGACAGAGCGCAGTTTTTGTCACGCGGTTGGTGGTTCGGCCCGTTCCGCTAACGACCTCAAGGCTGCCGTCGACAAGAATGGGACCGTTCTTCAGGACCGTAAGCTTCACCGGCCCGCCTCGGGTGGCTAGCGGCTGCGAAGCGTTAGTCTCTGGCTCGCCCGTGGCGGTAAATCCCGCGGCGCTATGGCTGCCGTCACAGTACGGTTTGTTGCTCGATGCCCCGCAGCGACAGAGCGTCGCGCGAAATCCCGGAGTGTGCCCCGCGAGGACCATGTCTGCGTGCATCGCGAGGGGGCCGTTTTCGCGCACGCGCACGAGATTGACGAGCGGTGCAGTCTCTTGGGGTCCGCCATCGAGTCGCTCATAGGCAACGGCACCTGAGGGACACGACAACGCGAGCGCAGCGATCTCATCCGGTGTTGCCGCGTCGGGGTGAATCCACTCACCCTCAACGTTCGGAACAAACACGTCCGGCCGCGAGAGAACGCACTGCCGCGAGTGAATACACTTTTTTGCCTCAAAGCGAATCAGCGCCTTTTTGCCACGTACTTCTTCAATGTCACTCATCACAATCTCCTTTAACAACAGCGATTCACCGGTTCACAAACCCAGTCAAGTCAAGAGTCGGGCGTCGGCGCAACATAGCGCCACGCGGCTCGCAAACCGATCGTACTTTTATCACGAATCGGGTGTTGTGATCGCCCCGTTGCCGAAGAAGCGAGACTAGTTAAGCGGGACTCCGCGGTAGGTTCCTGTGGTGAGAAACCACTGGCGCTGACCGAGGGTTCCGGCGGCGGTGCTGGTCTGCTCGTTGACGTGGTAGTGGTAGACAGGGTTTGCGTAGTCAGCCGTCATGCCCACGTGCCCGCCGCTGGCGTCAAGCGTTGGCATGGTGCCGTCCATGTCGCGGCGACCATAGAGAAAATAGCCGTCCTTCAACACGCCAATCAGGTTGGCATCGTCCGACGAGATCGCGTACGGCTCACTGTGGTAGTGGTAGGTGCTGTCGGGCGCAGGGTGCGCGGCGCAGCGGTCAAAGGTGTCCGCCTCGCGAAAGATGTCATCACCAGGAGCCGCTTGGTTGTTAAAGATCGCTACACCGTTGACCGCCACACCGATGGGGCCGAGACCTTGCCGGGTCGCCGTCATGTTGGTGGTGGTCGGCACCCGCACCAACGTCTGTCGCGCGGCGATGCGGTTGGGGTTCATCTGGCGCGGGACAAATGGGGTGTAGCATGGGTCGTTCGCCGGAAAGTAATTGCTCAGGTAATCTGGCCGTGAATCGCTTGCGGCGAGGACAAATGGAGTCGCGCCAGCGGGCATGTTGGTCAGCGTCACGCGACAAGAAAACTTCAGCCATGCACCGCTCAACCCCTGAGCTCGTCGGGCTTCCGCACAGCTGCTGGTGTCACGCGTCAACAACGCACAACCGTTGGTAACCGTCGCAGTCGCCAAGGTGTTCGCCGTAAGCGTACACGCGTTTGTCGCGGCATCCCCTCCGGCGTCTGAGCTTGCGTCAGCCGGAGTCGACACAACATCTTGTGCAACATCAGCCGGAGCAAACTCATCCCTGGGCACTTGCTGCACGTCCGTTGAAGCCTCGCTGGACGAAGAGTTCGCCACATCGGAAGCGTCAGCCGGGGTGAGTGCAGAAGCGCATCCTGTGGCCATCAGTGGCGCGGCGAACAAGAACGCGAGAACAGCTTTGCAAGCATAGTGAGTCTTCATTGTGCTCAAGAGTAGAGCACAAATTCTTGCACACAACGTGAATCCGACTCCCTTGAAATGATCACATCATTTGCTCACATTCTGCTCACAATTGCGCTCTTATTCAACGAGCCGGAAAGCGCACTGTGATACAGATTGTGTCAGAGAATAGGAGCCTTGAATTCGTGAGTTTTGTAAGTAATGCACACCCAGAGTACACCTCGCTTCGTGTTGAACCCGGCCCAGAGCAAGACATCGCCGAGGTGATTCTGCTAGGTCCTTCGCGCGGCAACGCGATGGGCCCTGATTTTTGGCGCGAGGCTCCAGAGGTGTTTGAGAGGCTCGATCGCGATCCGGACGTTCGCGCGGTGATTGTGCGCGGAGCTGGCAAGACATTTTCTGTTGGGTTGGACGTCATGGGCGTGGGTCCCGCGATGATGCCCTTGACCGAAACCGGCGCTGTGGGCCGCAACGGAATCGTGGAGCTTGGCCGGCAGATGCAGCGATCGTTTACCGCCG
>JANNCG010001252.1:0-5120 GCA_031386385.1 Myxococcales bacterium | reverse complement strand
GCGGAGTTGGTTGAGCTGAGCGCGAGCACCAAGACAATCGCGTAGTAGAGCGTGGGCTGCTCCATCAGGTGGTTGTAGTTATCGGCCTTCCAGCGGACCTCTGGTGGCAGGGTGGCCATCTGCTCACCCCGTGGGGCGTTGGAGTCCAGATCCATCTTCGCCTTCTGAATGGCGGGAATTCTGGTGGCGTACATCCAGACCCACATCACCATCGACCACGCCACCAACGCCACAACCGGAACGAGCAACTGTTTTTGCACCATCACGCGCAGCACGTTACGTTGCTTTGCGACTGAATTCGAGGCAGTTGTTTTTCGACGAAGATACCTTTACTTCGTTCGGTCGACTTCAGCGCGTCCAAGTGTCAGCGCCGCTTGAGTTTTGCCTTCGCGAGCTCTGCTTCGAGCGCGGCGATTCGCTCTTCTGCACGCTCACGGGCTTGACGCTCTCGGAGCGCCTCGCCCCTCGCTTCGTCGGCTGTGGCCAACGCGCTCTCTTTTTCGCTTCGCTCACGCTCTTTTTCAGTGCGCTCAATGGTTTCGCGTTCGTCGCTGCTCAAAAATAGCTCATCACCGTTTGGCCCCAAGCCAAGCCGCAACAGTCGGGCGTCGCCTTTGCCTACGAGCCTCAACCAGCAACAGAGCGGCTCGCTGTAGACACGATCTTCGTTGCTCTCGACTTCACGCTTCCATTGGCCCTTTGCGCCGCGGCGCCAGATCTGCCAACGCACTCGCACTCGCTCGCTCTTGGCGCCACTGACTGCGGCCATCTTCGGCGCCTCCGGATCAAAGATCACCAGCTCGCGAACACCCGTCTTTGCATACGCCAGCGGAACTTCATCATAGTCCTTGTCCACATCGGAGCTGACAATTTCGAGGGCAAACAGCGGTGCACGCTCAAGCTCCCACAGTCGCCAACACGAAGGCGCGAGCGTCGGATCGGTCTTGGGCAACACGTACACATCGGGTGCTAAGCACTTGTGAGCGTCGGCTTCGCTGTAATACCAAAACTGATCCGCGCACGAAAACAGCGGCTTTTGCGATCGTAGTGGTTTGAATCCTTTCGCTTTCAACAGCGAGCCTTCGGTCACCTCTCGCAAAAATCTCTTGATCAGCAAGAGCAAGAAGATCGACATGAGCCGCTGCAGGGTGTTCTCCGCCATATGATCCGTGTCCCGATAGACGAGCCCCATTCGATCCCTTGGCTTCTTCGCAGCAGTCGTCATGGGACGGAGTTCAGCACAATGTCGTGGGCTTTGCAACGCGTGCCCCGCAGCACGCACTGATCACGGTGCACGTGCGGTACTCGGAGATTCGTCGCTAGCAAAAGGGATTCGATCGCTGCCCGACCGCCGATTGATCGCTCGCCGCCGCGACGCTTCGGATGAGCCGAACCACGATGTACGTCCATGCGAGGTTGGCGTCGAGCGACTTGTCGGTCCGATTCGATGCGATGCCAATATCTTGCTATTTGTCAGATCAATCGCGTGTCAGCGAATGTCCATCCCTGCTTATTGCGCCGTGCGCAACGGAGGCACTTGTCGTACAGAAATAGTTGTCGATGGTGGACTCACAGCGCAGGGGTAAGCCCAAACTCAGTTCAAAATCTCTCAACACTCCAAACAACAGACCCACGTTTGATCAGTTCGGAAAAAATTTATTGCTCTCGATCATTCGACGCACCGGGCGTGTTGAGACCGAGCGAGAAGTGCGCTCGACCGTGAAGCGGTTGGATCTGTATTTTGCGCCGAACGCTGGGGCGGTCGAAGCACTGAGGCCCGCTGGCTTGCTTGCGGTCATCGCGCATGAACCCGCTCTCATTGAACTCTTTCATCGAGCTCCCAGCGAAATGCAGGTTCTCGAATGCATGGCAAAGCAGCTTGGTGATTACTTGCAAGAAATGCGGTTCGCGGTTGCAGAACGCATGCGACAGCGGCGTTTGAAGTCTCAAACAGAACCGAAAAGCAGTGCGGCTCGTTCGAGTACCCTGCGGGTGTCGACCCTTCCAAGGCCACCAACACTCTGGATTATTTCAGCAACGAATCCCTCCAAAGCGATGCGCAGATTTGCCGCCGCCCCGTTGCCTTTGAATCCACCGCGAGCTGGATTTTATCAGATCCGAAACGCGCTCCAAACCCATCTGATTGTCGTTGACGAGCTGGATCAAACCGATGACACGCTCATGCTCAGGCTGCTCGGTGCGGATGAGACTCTTGGCAGAGCACTCGAAGACTTGCGAAAATTTTCGGCTAAATCGTGGGAAGCAGAAGTTGCAGGACCTTGGGTTATGGATCTAAAGTTAACATCAGCAACCGCTGGATCGCCACTTACGAAGGGACACCAAAAACTCATGAAAGAGATCGAAAAGACGGTGCTGTACTTCAGCGACATCCGCAAGCAAGACCGAGTCGAAGGCCGAAAAGAAGGCCATCAAGAAGGCACGCACGACGTTCTTATGCGACTTGCGGCGCGGCGGATTGGGCGAGAGTTCAGCAAGGCTGAGCAATCGCGCGTGATTGTGCGCGTGAAAAAACGTGGGATTGAAGCGCTCGAAGCTGCGGTCATCGCGCCTGATGTCAGCGTGATTGAGCGATGGATTGCCGTACCGAAAAAAGCCACAGCCCGACCCGTGACAAAGGCAGCTACGAAAACGCCGAAGCGGTCGGCGAAGAGAAGCGCGCCGTCGAAGACTGCGAAGCGTTGAGCGGCCATTGCGCGTCAGTGCGATCGGAGATTAGTCGCTAGCAAAAGGGATTCGATCACTGGCCGACCGCCGACTGATGACTAGCCGTTGCGAGGGCTCCGGCGCACGTTGAGACGCACAGGACTGCGAGCACGCTCGTTTTGACCGAACCGAAACGTAATATTCTCACGGCTCGGTTGCTGACAGGGTTGACGATGGAGACACTCACAATCATTCGTGCGAGTCTGTTGCTAGGAGCCGTCACGCTCATGGATTGCGCGACCCACGCGACGCAAACGCATCGGGTATTTTCAGTCAATTCGCACACAAATGCAGCACTGCCATTGCGATTGGATCCACTGCGAGACGACGATGGTGACGGTCGCCTCAACGGTGTGGATCAGTGCCCCAACGATCCCGAAGACATTGATGACTTCGCTGACGCCGATGGATGCCCCGAAGAAGACAACGATCACGATCAAATCGCAGACGCGTTGGATGCTTGCCCGACGGCAGCAGAAGACATGGACGGGTTTGAAGATGCGGACGGTTGCCCCGATCTTGACAATGACGGGGACGGCATCGCGGATGCAGACGACCACAGCGCCGAGGGCGTCGATTGCCGCAATGATCCGGAACTATTCAACGGTGTGAACGACGAGGATGGATGCCCGGATGCAGGTCATCTAGAGCTCCTTGCCGTCTGCCCTGTTTATGTGGACGGCAATGTGTATTTTCAGCGAAATTCCACGGTGATTGAGACGTTGTCCGTGAGCGCTGTTGAGTCCATGGTCGCGGTGATTCGTGCCAACGCGAGTTTCGTTGAGATCGGGCTTGTTGGGTATGCAGAGAGAGGAGAACGACACGCACTCGACTTAGCGAGGCGCCGCGCAGAAACGGTGCGAGGTATGATGGTACGTCTCGGCGTGGCGGAACATCGTCTCACGGTGCGATGGACTACGTTACTACGGCGACGAACGCAGTGGGACGCAAGGCCCGGGACAATGCGCAGTGTGCGACCGATCGCTGTCCAAATGAATGACAGAACCTATCACCAGTGGAATGGGACAAGATACGTTTATGTCCCCGAGAACAGCGATGTCCCGACTGCGGGCACGGTTGCTCCCACTGCAGCTGTGGTCCACCGGCAGTGATCCCGCACTTCGCCTGCCAAATCGGCCGATCGCGCAGCAAAAGTGGGTGCGTTTTAGGTGCGCAGTCGAGTTGCGCGCAAGAGCGCTTCACTTGTGGATGGTGCTCTATGTTGTGTTGCTGATGAGCTCGGCTTTGCTTTGCCGTGGGTCTTGTTGCAACCATGAGTGAGGGGAGTTTTCGCTTGTGGGATGATTGCGAAATATTTCTTAAACACAACTGTTGCAGCTTCACGAATCAGCTATGATCGCGGAAGCCATGAAGTTGGACCGATGGATGGTGGCGGTTGCGCTTTGCACGAGTTCATGCGCTGGGCGCGCCCGTGTGGTGCAGATGCAGAGCAACACAGCGTCGTTGATCCGAGCTTCGCAGCCAACTGCGCCACCGCGACCAATTGCGCCAATATCCTTGGGCGACGTGACGCTCGTACGCCCGACACTTCGCTGGGAATTACCAGCCGGAGCCGACGGGGCGTTGGTCGATTTGTGCCGCGATCGAGCTTGCACGATGGTGATCGAGAGCCTCCGCGCGGTAGGTACCTCCGTACGACCCTTACAACCATTGTCCGCACGCAGCGTGGTCTTTTGGCGACTTCGCGGGACCTCCGGAACGACCACCGGAACGACGTTTAGTCCAACGTGGCTCTTTCATGTTCCCGCGAGAGACAACTCGGGAAACGTCGACACGAGTTCGAATCCCCACTTCGATGTGAACGGTGACGGCTTCGACGACATTGTGGTTGGGGCATCTCAAATTAATCGCCGTGGTACTGGTGCCGCCACCGTGTTTCACGGCAGTGCAATGGGCATTACCGAAACTCCCACGCGCGTACTTGAAGGCGCGCAAGCGGCCGATGGCTTTGGTTATTCACTGGCGAACGCAGGAGATGTCAACGGTGACGGTTACGCCGATCTCGTTGTAGCGGGTCGTGGGGCTGATCCACGCGGCCGAGACGGAGCCGGTTCAGTGAGCGTGTTTCACGGTAGCCCAACGGGGATCGCCGCGACTCCAGCGCGCGTCCTTAACGGGGTCGCAAGTGACGATCAATTTGGTCGTTCAATTGCGAACGCAGGAGATATCAACGGGGACGGTTATGCCGATCTCGTTGTAGGCGCGCCCGGGGCTGATCCGATTGGCCGCCCAAACGGCGGGGCCGCGAGTGTGTTTCACGGAAGTGTAATGGGCATTCCTACAGCTCCAGAGTGCGTCCTCAAAGGGGCACAATACGACGACCAATTTGGTGATTCAGTGGCGAGTGCGGGAGATGTCAACGGTGACGGTTTTGG
>JANNCG010001243.1:0-7523 GCA_031386385.1 Myxococcales bacterium | reverse complement strand
GCGCGATCTGCACCGCGCGGCGACCCGCTCGCAACACATACTCATCATCCGTTGAGAGCACAATCACACGACGATACAAATGGACGGCCTCGCGTGCGGCATTTCGATGGCCAAGATACAAATCTGCCAACTCAAAATACGTTGGAAAAAGCCTGTCATTTAGCTCAATCGCGCGACGAAGCGACGCGATCGCAGAGTCTTCATCTCCGCGGGCGCGATACATCTCTGCAAGCCGCAAATGCGCGGTGGCGTCTTGATCGTTGAGCTGAACGGCGCGAGTGGCATACTCAAGCGCTTCGGCATCCCTATGCAACGCCATTGCGTGCACCGCCATGCGTTGAAAAAAGTCTCGGCCTCGGCGAGGCTCCACCAGCACGAGACGCTGCAGGACCTCAATCGATCCCGCGTCGTCACCGCGTTGAGTGAGCACACGCTCAAGCGACTCAAGCGCAACGACATCCCCAGGGCTGACTGTGGTCACGCGCCTAAGCACGCCCTCGGCCTCAGGCCACTGTCGCAGTTGAGCGAACACCTCTGCGAGATCGCGCCCAGCTTCTAAGTCCGGTGGCGTCGCATCAAAAGCCACTCGCAAACGTGGAACCTCCGTCTGCAACCGCCCCTGCAGCTGCCACAAGCGCACCACGGATTGTCTCGCAGCGCGGCGAATCCCACGGTCGTTTTGCGTTCGCGTAAGCACCTCGCGCCACTGAACAATCGCTTGCTCAAAGCGCCTCCCTCGCTCAAGAACCTCCGCCAGTCGAATCCGAATCTCGACATCGTCCGGCCGCCGGCTCACGGCCTCTCGAAACATCTCTTCTGCCTCAGGAAGCATTCCGTTGTCGAAGTACACGTTGCCCAAAGCTAACGCCGCTCGACCTCGATCTCGCGCGCCATCCAAAATCCGCCGCCAAGTGGCGAGGGCTCTATCGCGCTGATCGCGCTCCATGTACTGCCGACCCAACGCTGCGAGCGCCACGGGGCTGCTCGGATCGAGACGCACCACGAGCTCTGTCTCGCGCAACGATTCGTCACGGCGCCCAAGCCGCGCATACACTTCTGCGAGCCGCTCGTGCACGCTTGAGTCATCGCCGGCCGAGCGACTTGCAGCCCCCAGCATCTGGAGTGCCTCGTCGCGGCGCCCCACATTCACCAGCAAATCCGCAAGCTCAATCACCCAGTTGGTCTCGCGTGGCGCGAGCGTAACAAGCCTCCGATACGCCGCGATCTCAAGATCTCGCTCGCCCTGGCGCCGGTACAACTGCGCGATCGCCCGCTGCGCGTCAATGTCCGTGGGTCTCGCTGCGATTGCGCGTTGATAGGCTCTGATCGCTTGTTGTGCGTTGCCAGCTTGGTCGTGCAGTCGCCCAAGCAACACGGCGCGATCATAAGAATCCCGTCCAGAGTTCTCTCGCTCAAGCTCTGCGATCCACGCACCAACTGCGTTTTGAGCCACAAACGAGTCGGTCATCGCGCTGTACAGCTCGCGGCGCACGCCCGCATCTGTCCCCGCAATCGCCAGGGCCCGTCGATAGTGAACAATCGCCTGCTCGTGTTGATTCGAGCCAGCATACGCACGGCCCAAATCCCTCAACACCGGTGGCAAAACACGGTTATCTCCTGAGAGCGAGCGCACCAATGACTGATACTCTTCGATCGCTGGAGCAAACATTCGGCGCTGCAAAAGTGCATCCGCTAGCTCGCGTCGAATCGTAAGACTCTGTCGATCTTGCGCCACCAATCGCGTGTGATATCCCCGCGCTGCTGCAAGGTCGCTTGCCGCCAGAGCGAGCTCAATCAACTGCCGCAAGGTGTCCGCTTGCCCGCGCCGGTCGGTCGTCCGCGCCAGGGACCGCTCACGAGCTGAGCGCTCATCGGTACCTCGGTCCATGCGGTGATACACGTCCGCTTGTGCGCGCGGTGGAGCCGGAGAAGTGGGCGACGCACGCTCTGCCACTGCGTACTCACGCAAGGCGTCATCGAAGCGTCCAGACTCGCGGTACAAGTGCCCCAACGCTAAGCGTGCGTTGAGATCCGCCCCTCGCTCTGCGGCTCGGCGCTCAAACTCGTGAATCAATCCATCGATGTTTCCGTCGCGCTCACGCACCATCCGCAACAGGACCACCATAGGACCACCGTCGTCGGAGGCGCTGCGAAGCACGGACTCCATCATCACACCAATCATGCGGTCACGCCTTGTCGCAGCAGCGGTTGCGTTGACAGGGGGATCTCCCGTGGGTGGCGTCGTGACGTGGGGACCGGGGCGGACGTGAGGGCGACCGGTGGGATGACCTGTGTTTCGATTCGTATTTGTTGTGTGAGGGCGGGGACGGTGGTTGGGTCGGCCGCTCACGGACCAGTCATCGACCGGTTGCGCCACTACGGGTGCAGACGCCACCACAATGGAGGTCGCCGCCAACAGCGACCCCAACACAACCAAACGAACTCTGTTCACACGGAAGATTATGCCCTGTTTCTGGTCAGACGCTAGCGCAGTTCGCATCCTGTATAGACGGACAGGCTTGTGTTTTGGTGTAGTTGCACAATCGAAGATTTCGGGCTGTTCGTTTGCGAAATTCGCGCGAGTTCAGGCAAACTCAGAATGTTGAGTCAGAAATCCTCCTTCATGATGCTAAAAAATCATTCCAAACGTTCGGCTGGTTTCGCTTGCGGGATCGCCCTGCTCGCGCTTGTTTCGCTCGCTCCATCGACGGGATTTGCGCAAGCCACTGAGGCCGAAATTGCCGCACGACGGGGGCTTCTTGAGCAGGCGCAGCAAGCGCGGGTAGCTAGCGATTTTCCACGCGCACTTGACCTCGCTCAGCGAGCGGGGCGCATTCAGATGACGCCCAGCTTGCGGCTATTTTTGGCAGAGGTCCAGGCAGCGATGGGCAACCACGCAGGTGCGGTGGGCTCTGCGGACACGTGCATTCGCGAGACTGAGCGAGACACAGCAGCGCGCAACCGCGAGCAAATTCTCAGCAATTGTCGCAACATCATGGCGAGCTCTCGGGCTCGCGTGGGGTATGTCACCGTGAGCTTAGCCGTCGGGGCTCCCACAACGACAGCGATCACGATTGGTGGGGCTGCGCTCAATGAGGCGCTGCTGGGCGTTCCGTATGTGGTGAATTCGGGCACCGTGATTGTGAGCGGGGTCGCAGCGGGCCATACGGCATTTCGGCAAGAGGTTGTCGTCGCTGCCGGAGCCACAGTGCCGGTTGAAATACGGCTTGATCGCGAGGCAGTGGTCAGCACAACAGTGGGGACAGGGACGGGTACCACAACAGGCACAGGCACAACGACCCACTCGAACACAACTGGGACAACCAGCAACACAACCATCAGCAACGTGATTCAGCCGCCACCTCCACCGCCCAATCGAGGATCCATCCCCATCGGTGCCGTGGTCGTCGCGTCCGCTGGAGCGCTCAGCCTTGGGACATCGCTCGTGTTTTTTCTCCTCCGCAACAGCGCTCTGACGGGCTGCGAGATCATGAACGACATGGTCCTGTGCAACGACGCGATGTCGGCAGCGCAAGTCCCGAGCGCTCGAACATACGCGCTGGTGTCCATCGCAACACTCGGTGTTGGCGCTGCAGCGCTCGTCGGCGGAGGCATCTGGCTTGCAGTTGGGCTCACCAGTGGCGGTCGTGCGCACGCAGCAAACCGACGCCCCATGGTCGTGCCGACGTTTACCGCCGGTGGAGACAGCTCATTTTCTCTTGGAATTGTTGGGAGATTTTAAATGTACGTAGGTCGAATGAAAAGTTGGCTTTTGCTTAGTGCAACACTCGTGGGCTGTGTGGTCCCAGAGACCGTCGTGATTCGCGGTGACACAGGGGGCAACAGCGACATCTCGATGATGGATTCGCCTTCGATCGATGTTCCGTCGATGATGGATCCAGACGGCGGTGACGAGGACAGCATGGGTCCAATCGTTGATGCTGCAGACGCTGCGGATGTTGCAAATGACGTCCCATCGGATATTCCCCTACCCGCTTGCCCTGCGGGACAAACCCGATGCAGCGGTGTGTGCACCGAAACTGCGAATTCGCCCACGAACTGCGGACGATGCGGCAACATGTGCAATTCGGATGGCGCAAGCGCTGCGCCATGTAATGCTGGGGTGTGCATTCCCATTTGTATGGCGGGTCGTGCGGACTGCGATCGTGATCCAGCGAATGGCTGCGAGGTGACCGTCGCCACAAACGCAAACAACTGTGGTGGCTGCGGGACCCGCTGTCCTATGGGCGCCAACTCCATGGCAACGTGCGCAATGGGCGGGTGCGGCCTCGCGTGTACTGCGGGATTTGCCAACTGCGACGATGACCCGATGACTGGTTGCGAAGCGGACCTGCGCACAACACTCGATCACTGCGGTCGCTGCGGCAACCGCTGCGCATTTGCCAACGCTGCGACGAGCTGCAACAACGGAGTCTGCGCGCTTGGAGCCTGCACTATCGGGTTTGCCAACTGCGACGGAGACGGAAGCAACGGCTGCGAGACAAACCTCAACACCGCGCCGCTCAACTGCGGGATGTGCGGCACCCGTTGCCCGGGCGGTTTTGTTTGTACCAACGGCAGCTGCCAAAACAGCTGCAACATGGGGCTGACCGACTGCGCAGGAGCGTGCGTGAATGTGATCACCAACGCACAGAACTGCGGCGCGTGTGGCAACGCGTGCATGAACCGACCCAACGGCACCGGCGCATGCGTGTCGAGCGCATGCAACGTCGCCTGCAACCCAAACTTTCGAAACTGTGACGGCAACGTCGTGAATGGCTGCGAGATCGACACGCGCACGGATGAAACTAACTGTGGCGCGTGCGGCACGGTCTGCCCCAACGCTGCGAACGCGACGCG
This sequence comes from Myxococcales bacterium, assembly GCA_031386385.1. GTDB lineage: Bacteria > Myxococcota_A > Polyangia > Polyangiales > JANNCG01. Next base: position 2,663 of record JANNCG010001243.1, on the reverse strand, counting down.
ATTGTGTTCAAACAGTCTCTGCGGATTCACCTGCAACGGAGGCTTCGGCAACTGTGACAACAACCCCGCAAATGGCTGCGAGGTGAACCTATCTAACAACAACAGCAACTGTGGAGTGTGCGGCACATCATGCAGTGGTGGACGAACATGCAGCGGTGGATCGTGTGTCTGTCCCGCAGGGCAGACGTTTTGCGCCGGTGTAGGTCGCTGCGTAAACTTGTCGATTGACGGTCTAAATTGCGGCATGTGTGGCAACGCCTGCGCAGCAGGCCAAAGCTGCTCAAGCGGAAACTGCGTCTTGAACTGCGGCGCCAACGAGACCCTGTGTGGCGCTAGCTGCGCCAACACGATGACAAACCCAAGTCACTGCGGCGGCTGTAACCGGCAGTGCATGCCTGGACAGGTGTGTAACTTAGGTGTGTGTGGCTGTCCTCCGGGACAAATGGCATGCGGGATCGCTTGTCTAGATACAACCACGGACCGCAATAACTGTGGCGGATGCAATATGGCCTGCCCGGGCGACCGCAACTGCGTCGGGTCACGCTGCGTTTGCTCAGGGGGACGCACCGACTGCGGTGTTGGGCCGTGTGTCGATACGACCAGCGACAACCTCAATTGCGGCGCTTGCATGAGTCCATGTCCGATTAACTCCACTTGCTCAAATTCCGTTTGCTGCGGAATGGGCATGACCAATTGTGGCGGTTTTTGCGCTAACCGGGACTTCGACAACGCCGCTTGTGGACCCACCTGCACACCCTGTTTGGGCGCGCAGGTGTGCTCAGCTGGTGTTTGTCGGCAACCACCTGCTAACGACCGCTGCAACAATGCGACTCCGATCAATGACATGGTTGGGACATTGACAACCATCATGGTGAACACCGTAGGGGCCACTCCGCACGCGCAAGGGTTATCCTGCACCAATGGAAAGACTGATGTGTTCTATTCGTTTATGGTCCCAATGGGCGAACGTCATCTTGTGTACGCGGACACCTTTGGCAACATGTTTGACAGCGTTTTAGCCTTCGCTGAAAACTGTGCGATGGGGACAGGAAGTGCGACGTTGGTCAACGGGCTGGGCCCGCCCGGAGAGGTTATGTGCAACGATGACGCCGGAACAATGACCGGCTGTAGCGCCAATGGGCTCTTCGCCAACGCGGCGACCATCTCGGCCGTGCTTGATGGCGGTTTCAACCCTCCTGGCATCACATACTACGTCGTGGTGAGCGGATTTAACAACAGCACGGGCACGACCCCACTGCACTTTGTTCGTCAGCGCGTTAACCCCGTCTCGCAGACAACCTACGTCGCCAACACAGGGCTCAACTCGATTGCCGCCGTCACTCAAGGTCAGAACACTCGCGCGCCGATTTGCGGCGGTGGAATGGCAGCAACTGGACCCGAGCAGGCCTTCTGGTGGCGCACGTGTCCAAACTTTTTAGCAACACCTCTCGCGGCAACCACCTGCGTGGCTGGACCTGGCTTTGACACCCACTTGTCGTATTGGAGCAGCAGCAATGGGACGGCCTGCAACGACAACGACGGCGCCTGCGTTGCACCCAACGGCGACGGAAATCGAAGCACCTTCAACGTCATGCAGCCACCAGGTGCAGCGCTTCACGTCGTCTGGCTCGATGGTCGCACGCCTCCTGGACCCGATCGCGGCCAAGTGAACCTCAACATCACCCGCTAACAATAGCGCATCAATCCTGCGCTAAAACCGCCCAACTTAGCTCACTAAAAAACACCCACGACGCCGAGCGAGCCATCGGGCATAACGGTTGGCAACACCCGTAGGCCACCCGCCGCGCGTTGCAAATTGGCCCGTGTACGAAGCTCAGTCACGGCGGGGATTCCTGCTTGAAGGGTGAACCACCCGCCAGCGATGAGGCCGCCACCGATGAGCCCCGTAAGTGCGCCTGCGAGGATCGCGATGTTGCGTGTTTCAACCGTTGTTCCGACGACGAGGTTCACCACGATCACGCCGGGACCGAGGACTGCTGCGCCGAGCCCCAAGATCATCATCGCGCCACCAAGTGCCGAAAAGCCGACCCTATGTCCGCGCAGTTGAAAGACCGAACCAGAGGCACCGACGATCACATCCGTAGCCCAAATATGAGGTCGATCGGGCTCACCCACCACGCGCTGCACCCCCGGTCTGAGGTACATCGTGCATGGCGTGCTGCATAAAATCGGAACCGAATTTTGCCCGAATCTCACACCGGAGACCGCGACTCTCGGTTGCTCTTCTGCGAGTCCAACGGCGATGGGCGAGTCGCCAAGTGTGTTCCACCGGACAGGGACATAGCCCTCACGCTGGCGAAAGACATTCTCCACTTCGACCTGCTCGACTTGCTGAGCACCTACACGCGAGGCAAACAAACTCATCCCAACAGCCGCCGCAAAAACACCGGCACCGTGGGCTCTTCGTTTGTGAGCTCGCCGCGCGCTCACTGACCGAGTCCCGCGAGATAGCGATCCACCGCGTCGCATTTTGCACTGCGAAAATTGCGCTCAACCCGCGTTGTGACATCGAGCACATAAAGCGAGTCATCGGCCATTGTGTACGCAGGCCAAGCTGGCATGAGTGCAGCTCCGTTGGGGTTGCCCGTGCGCGCAAAACGAATCCACGCGTCCATCACGGTGTTGCTGACTGTGGTGTCCAT
>JANNCG010001231.1:0-2226 GCA_031386385.1 Myxococcales bacterium | reverse complement strand
AGTGCGGTGCGAATGTCCGTTGCAGCGACCCCAATGCAGGAATGTGCGTTGTTGGGCCAGAGGGACCAATTGGCGCCATTCGTTGCTATCGAACAAATGAGAAGGAAGCAATTCTATCCAGGAGAAACCTATGCGAACCCGCCTCACCGTAACCGGAATTGTTGCCGGGTGGTCCCTGCTCGGCTGCGGTGTCGGCGTGGTACCCGCAGTTCGCGATGGCGAGGACGGATTCGCTGACGAACGCGGCGAGTCCGCTGTGGACGCAGATCAACGAATCGACGCGTTATCCACGGTCGATCTCGCGATTCAAATCATGGGCCAAGATTTTTATCCCGTCTTGCGGCCGCAAGCAGACGTGTTTGTCCGGATTGAAGGACACGACGGCCAGCCACTTTTTGACGGCCGAACCGATGTCAATGGCCGGGTTCCGTCAGTGTATCGCTCAAATGCCGGACCCTTCACAGTCACTGCGGGACGCCGTGATCTTGGCCTCATCTCCGTTGTTAGAATGACGGATGCTTTAGTGCATCCAATCACCTTTTCTCTCTCGTCCTTTCGTGGATCAGAGTTGATCATTCGTCCGCCAGCGCAGTCGGCTACGAATCGCGTGCGAATCAACACTGCCGACGAACGCGCACGTTTTCAGGTCTCTACCGACGATTGCACCCTCAACACGTCGTTCGAGAATCCCCGACTGTTTGATCGCGAGTGCATTCGTCAGTTGCCGGATGGACCGCTTACGGTGATCGCCGCACGGACCGAGTTGCTCCCCGGTTCGGTGAACATTGTTCATGATGTTCAGGTGCTGACGCTTCCGCCTGCTCAGGGGCTCAGACCCACCATAGAATTCCAATTTCGTGCCGAGGCGCCACCGCCTGAACGGTTTAACATTCCCATCGTCGTGCCGCCGACCGGGATTTATGCAAACGTAGGGGCGTGGAGTCCAGGGGGCACGGGCACCTTCGTTCGACCACCGCTAGTGCTAGGGCAAGCAAACGTCGGGACGTCACGCATTGATAACAGCGAGCCATTGAGTCCTCGATTCGCAGTTGAGTATTGGCAGCTGAGACCAACGGCGTTGAGTTTTGCCCTGACCCACGAGCGGGGATACTATCTGCACGCAAACTTCGAGATCGCTCCCGCGTCACCGGTGTTTCGGCTTCCGCAGGTGCAGAGTTTGGAGCGGCGGGGAAGGACGCTCAATGAGCTTAGGGCTAACGTCACGGGTTCAGGCTTTTCGCGCCTCATCGTGGTGCTAAGTTTGGGATCGGGCCAGGGATGGCACGTGATTGATGCAAGTGGTACTTTGCGTGAGTTGGGTGTTCCTTCGCTGCCTGCTGGGATGTCGCGTGCTGATTTGCAGGGCGATCAACGAATGTCGTGGACGCCTCGAGTCATCGTCGACGGTGACGTCGTGCGCCCCTGGAATCTCAGAGCGCTATACACTGAATCTGCTTTCGTGTTTAGTTTGGACACATTGAGTACAACTTTTGAATTATAAGTGTGCGCCGAAAATCCAAATCCGCCCGCAAGGGCTCGTTGGCGTGGGTCGCTGTTATCGAAGCAATGAGAAAGAAGCTATTTTATCGCGGAGGCACCTATGCGAACCGGCTTCGCCATAGCGTTATTTTTCACCCACTGCTTTGCGGGAGGTTGTGGTGTTGGAGTATTTCCCGACGGCTCATCGACACAATTGGATACGAGTGAAGTTGCCGTGGATGGTGCCGACGCACCGGTCGACGTGCCGTCCACCGTCGATCTTGCAATCCAGATTATGGCAAGGGACTATCATCCGTTGCTCCGCCCGCAAGCGAACGTGTTTGTCCGCGTTGTCGGTGGCTCTGGTGAGACACTTTTCGACGGACAAACGGACGCGATGGGTCGCGTGCCATCGGTATTTCGCCTGGCAAATGCCCCGTTTTCGGTGACTGCCGGACGACGTGATCTTGGACTGATTTCGGTCGTTGCCATGACCACGGCGTTGAGCCATCCCATCGCTTTTCTTTTGCCTCTGTACGGCGAGCGCGATCTGATTGTGCGTCCTCCAGCGCAGTCGGTTGTAAACAGAGCAAGAGTGTTGTTCGATGACCCTCGAGCATTCTTCTTAGTCTCGACAAATGATTGCCAATTGGAAAATTCGTTCGAGACTCCGAGGCTGAGATTGAGCAGGCGTTTAATGACTACCGCGCGGGCGTGTTGGATCAGAGTTGAGGGGGGATAGCTACA
>JANNCG010001211.1:0-2116 GCA_031386385.1 Myxococcales bacterium | reverse complement strand
GCAGTCAACACCGCCAGCCCCGGCGCGACGGTAACATCGTCTTCACCAGCCTGGGGGTTGACCACTCGAACTGTGAGAACGCGCGAGGTTGGCACCGACACAAAATAGACCGTCAGCCCGTTGCCCAATGTTGTGATCTCGACTGCAGGTGGCTGCCAACCGCTAGTCGGCAGGGCAATCGGTACCGAGGCCCACACCGGATTGTCGACGGTGCTCCCCCTCATGGTTCTCGGGACCAGCAGCGGCCGCTGTCGACGGGCGCTACGTGGACTCACACTGTCGTACGCATACTCGTGCATACCCTGTCGAAGCACGCACCCCAGCGGTGACAGCAGGATCAACGCAAGCAGCCACAGGCGTCGACTCGTCAATTGGATCCGGCCCCCGGAGACTGAAAGGCTATCGCTTCGGCGACAGGTCCGCGCTGAACCACGACCAACAGGCGCCGATCACGTCCCAGCCAGCGACGCGCTGCATTTTGAATCATCAACCCACTTAACCGCTCGTATCGGGCAACTTCAACCGCAGTCATATCCGGATCTCCGCTGGAGTACTCAGCCCACTGCGCAAACTTGAATGCGCGCAGTGAGTTGGTCTCGCGAGAGCTTAAGCAATCTCGAATGTACTGCTCTTTCGCGACGCGAAGCGCCTGTTGTGACGGGGGTAAACGGACCAGATCGTCGAGGGCTTGTTCGACGACCGTCACGACCTCGTCCCAGCGGTGCTCAGGGGGTATCTGCATTTCGACAGCAAACTCTGAGCCAAGAGCGGCACTTTGCTGTTGCACCGTCGTCCGTGGACCCACGCTGAATCGCGCCGCAATTCGCGCCGCAAGAGAATGGTCGATGTCGCTTGTCATCAGCGCGGCAACCACATCGAGGGCGGCGTCGTCATCGGTGAGGTAAGAAGGAGTCGGCCAGTAGGCCATCACATATTCTCTTGAAGTCGCCACCGTCGCGGTGATCTGGTTGCGACGAGCGTCGACATAGACCGACGGGGCGCGAGTGCGCGGGGGAACAGACGATACAGTGCCGAAATATTGCTCAATGAGAGGCCTCACAACAGCGGTCGAAAAGTCTCCGACTACCACCAGCGTTGCATTGGCGGGTGTGTACCACTGCTGAAAGAACCAGATGACCTCTCGTTGATGGATCGCCGCCAAGTCACTCGCCCGTTCGTCCACGTTGAAGTAGGGATGGTTGGCGGGATACATCGCTCGGGTGGCCTCTAGGCGAAGAGCGTGAAGCATATTCGCCTCGATTCGCTCTCGATACTCGTTGCGCACCGCGATCGTCGCATTGGCGAAGCGCCGTTCGGTCAATTGTCGTGGCATAAACGCCATCCGATCGCTCTCTAACCAAAGCAGGGCAGCTAGTCTCTCTGCAGAAACAACGGCATAATAGTCCGTGCTGTCAGGGCTCGTTTCACCGTTAAACTCAACCACCCCGAGCTGAGCGACCGCGAGAAAATACGATGGCTGACCTCTGGCGGCTCGCTCAAACATTGCGTGCTCGGTGGTGTGAGCAAGTCCCGAGTATCCCGCTGGATCATCCCGCGATCCCACATGATACCGCACACGAACGGCCACCTGTGGGATGCGATGATTCTCTTCTAAAATGACGTCCAGACCATTGCCTAGACGAAAGCGCACTGGTTGAGTGACGGGACCTGGCGTGGTTGCAACAACAGCGGGTTGACTCGTTGCTACGACCCTCAGCGGTGCCAACGAAGTTGACGCGCCGACCGCGCCGGTCGCCGACTGAGCCCACCCCAGAGTGCCCCAGGAGTACTGAGCGAATAGCAGTAAAATTGCAGATCGAAATGTACATCGGATGTTGGACAAGTGCTTCTCTTCGCCCCCAGGAGGATGACCATCAATGCGCTGAGTCAAACGCATTTTGAACGCCCGGTCAACACGGTACGACGCTGACCCTCCACACGCTCGCGTCCGCTACAGGGCTGTCAATGGGTATGGTCCGGTGTTATATCCCAGTGCTCAAAGGAGTTCGCTCATGGCTACTACCTCTCGACCCATTTTGGTCACCGGGGCTGCAGGATTTATCGCTTCCCGGATCGTCGAGCAGCTGCTCGCGAAAGGGTACTCAGTGCGCGGGAC
>JANNCG010001161.1:0-3855 GCA_031386385.1 Myxococcales bacterium | reverse complement strand
GCCGTTGGCATCGGTGACCTGATCCATCCGGCCCAACGTGTCATAATGGTAGTTGGTCCAGAGGTACTGCAGCGCGTTGTTGACGTCGTTTTGCTGGCGGAGGGCGAGGACGTTTCCGCTCAGTGACTCAAACTTTCGGGCGCTTCGTCCGAGGGCATCGGTCACCGTGATGGTGGGCCGAAGGACCCCGTTCAATTGTTCAAACCCGTACGCGGTGCTGGTCACCGTCCCGTCGGGAGCCGTGACACTTGTCGCGCGACCCACAGCATCGTAGCCAAACGTGGTGAGGTGGCCCAACCCCGGCAACACGGGAGATGTCGCATTAAACGTGGAGAATTCTGGCTGTGCTTGGGTGAGCACCCTCCCCATCACGTCATAAGTGCTCTGCCCGCTCACAACAAATCCGCGCTGCGCAACGCCCATCGCGTCTTCGACATCGACCTCGCGTTTTGCAATCTCGACGCGAGCAAACCCGTCGACAAACGTCGCCGTCTCGATGGGGTCGGTTGGGTGCGCGGTGTCTTTGTGCTGAGTGAGCGCCCATTGCTGCGGCACGGGTGCCCCACTGTTGCCAAGCGAGTAAGCAAACGATAGCGTCGGTGAAGCCCCAAGGTCCATGTCGTTGGGACCGCGAACCTCGATCATCCGAGCGTGTTGATCAAAGGCATAGTGCACCTCTGAGCCGTTGTGGTCTTTGACGGAGTCGACCGTTCCGTATAGGTAATTGACGCTCGAAGTGCTTGTGAGCCCCAGCGAGTCTGCGGTTGCCACAACGTGTGATCGCGTGAGCCCGTCGTAGCTGTAAGTCATGGAAGAGCCACCGGGATCGGTGACGGTTTTCACATTGCCGTAGGCGTCAAACGTGTACTGGGTGGTGGGATTTCGGCCAGGGGCGCCGTTCCACTCAAGGCCGGTGTCGTGTTCGATGCCGCCTTTGAGAACATCGGTGATTTTATCTACGGTCCCGGTGTCCGCGCGATAGGTCGCCGTGCGCTCTTGCAAAACGATGTTGGCCGCGTTGCGGACCTTCACGTTGGTGACGGACCAACGATTGAGCGTCGCGTTAAACGAGTGCTCAATATTCACGAAAATGTCGTCTTGCGTACCTTCGTCGTTCTCATAAAACATGGTGTTGACGAAGTGATCGGTGTCGTACGCCCATGTTCGACGAGTGTGCTTGCGAGGTACGCTCTCAAGCCCTCCAGTACCGTCGTAGACAAATGAGTTCTCTTCGAGCGCGCGTGGAAACACCCAGCCCGTTCTCGGTGAAGTCCCCAACGGAACCGCCACGTCGCTGTCCGCAGTGTGCTGCGATCGCGACCACAGATGCCCCACGCCATCAAACGCCTGACTCTCGATCAGCATCCCTCGGTGGTAGTAGTCGCGGTTGTTAAAATACGACTCCGTGCGAGAGTTGTCTCGCTGTGTTTGTGTCACCCAAGCAAAGCCGAGACTCTCTCGCTCGTTGGTGTCGTAATTGCCGCTGTGGTGATAGTCGAAAGTTGTGGAAAAATCATAGCCGTTTAAATTTCTGCGCGCTTCGGACTCGACCGTTCTGACCGTCTTTAAGACCCACTCGTTGTGGGGCATAAACACGTCTGTGAGCACGCCGTTGATCAGCACTGTCTGCCGTGGGATGTTGCCTTCACGCGCGTAGCTAAGCTCTGTGCGAGCTCCCAGCGGCGAGATGAGCGTCTTCAAGAGGTTGGACGCAGGCGCAATCGGGCTCATGCGAGCGTAAACAGAACGATCGGCGGCGCGGGCCACTTGATCGATAAGCCCATCACCGTTGATATCTTCCATCTCAAGGTTTGTGTCGGACCATTGATGGGTAAAATTCACAGCCGGCTCGATGTAGAGGAACGGACCACCGATAAAGAGCTGAAACGAAAATCCCGCGCTTCCAGTGAATGAGTGGTTGCCGGTTCGTGAAATCGCGCCGTCATTGCCTGACGAAACAGCTGGCGGCAGGTTGCCCAAATTCCATCGCACTGGCGGAGCAAATGACGTCCCAAGATTGACAGCGACCTGCCACGCGTTGGGTCCCACGGAGTCCACGTGATCAGGAAGACCGTCGCCAGTCACATCGACAAGCATCGCATCGGTGGTGTTGGTCCCACCCGAATACGAACCACCAATGCCGAAAAATCCTGCGCCTACCGAGCCGCTTGCCGAGCGAGAATTGTTAAACCCGCGATCCACTCGTCCGAAGGCATAGTGCCCAAAAGTCGCTGGGACTCTTGTCACCGCGCCAAGGCGATGGCCAAGATTGAGCTGATACTCAATCACACGAATCTGTGACGAACCAGAGGGATTTGCGCAACCGCTGTCGTCACCCGCACCTCCGCTCCCGCCACCGCCACTACTTCCGCCACTGCCACCGCTGGTCCCACCCGAACCACCAGAGCTACCACCAGAGCTGCCGCCAGAACTCCCCGCATCCGCGCAGGCCGTGCTCCCGCCGGACGAAGGAGGGGCGTCTGCAACGATAAGCCGCAAGTGATCGGGCAGGCCATCGCCGTTGATGTCTGCAACGGTCACATCTTCGACTTGATCGCCATAAACAAACCCGCCAGACGCTTGTGCGGTGCTGACGTCAATCTTGGCTCCGCTTGATAGACGCCAACTGCTGATTGCAGCGAGTTGCGCACCCACTGAGTTGCCTTCTCGCCATGACAATGAAGCCGAGTGGCGGAGCGAGCCAAGCCGCAGGCCAATCGGTCGCGCCGCGGAGAAAGTGTGATCCGCTCGTTGCAGTTGGACAACGCCTCCGTTGGTCCCGCCAACTTCGCGCACAGCGTCGGGCAACCGGTCGCCGTCGAAATCGTAAAAATCAATGTCGCCGAAGCTGCTTCCGAGAGAGGCGTTTGGACTCAGGTTCGCGCTAAGCATCGTGCCCTCCGCGACCTCGCGGTTGTAGCCAATGCCTAATCCCACAGCAAATTCCCAGCCATGCGCCGCACGCAGCGACACGGCCGGAAACGCCGCATGGTGATAACCATCAATCACATCGAGCAACCCGTCGTTCGTGAGACGAAGGGCCGCAGAGCGTGAGGGCTTCAAGTGTGTCGCCGTAGCGTACGAGTCCATCCCCGTCCCGCGATATCCCGGGCCTGCGATGGTCACATCACCGAGAATCCCGCGCACAGCAACACTGGTCTCGAACGGCGCCATCGCAAACGAGCGCATCGGAGCCATCGCCTCGCCGTGAAATGCGCGAAGCATTTGATCAACAATGGGGATGGACGATGGTTCGTTGAAGCCCTGCTCAGAGAAGCCATCGTCGTAACCGTTCCACTCGCCGTAGGACCAACCGCGATACCAACCGCGTAAAGTGCCAGGGCTTGTGTTGTTCGACAAAACAAGGGCATCGCTCAACGCGAGCTTTAGCGGCTGCAACACGATGTTCTCTGGGAGCATTTCTGCGGTCCCTTCGATGGGACACTGCAAGGGTGTTGGTGGGTTCAATCCCGCGACCGCGCCAGGCGGAAGAGCGCATGGCCCTACGTTGTAGTTCACGGCCACAATGGCCAATTGCCGCGTAACGTATGTGTACCTGGCCGTCAGGGTTGAGCTCGACACGATCAACGGGTCCACGCCCGTATCGAGTCGAACATGCGCAACAATCTGTTCACCTGCACTCACAGAGAGAAGCAAATTTGCAGGCAGATTGTAGGTCTCAACGCCCATCGCATGAGAGTGAATCTCGGTTTCGGTCGTCCTCGTTAGAGCGTCCGCCATTTGGTGAATGAGCGCGTCAGTGAGCGGGCTCACACCATCCCATGGTGGAGGGATCTCAGCGCCCATCGGGTTAACGTAATAAGTGCGGCGCTTGAAGACCCGTAGCGTGCCACC
>JANNCG010001158.1:0-4450 GCA_031386385.1 Myxococcales bacterium | reverse complement strand
CCCGCCTTCGCCAATCCAAAGCGCCCCATTGGGATGCGCGAAAAGCGCCGTGACCTCATACACCGATGCGCCTTTGGCGTTGGCGCCTTCAGGTGTGTTGCGGCCATTGGCTGCGCTCACACGCGTGACAACTCGGGCGCTCCCATCGCTGATCGCGAGCGCAACCAAGGTGTCCGCGACGTACAACGTCCCATCCCTCGCGAGCGCTATCTGCGGCACAGCCGTCTGCAACGGATAATCCTCTGCCAACCCACCATCCATCGACGGAGCAGCCCCAACCCGAAGCCCGACGACATGGCGCACGTTTCCATCGGGATCCACGCGCACAACCCGGCCGCGAGTTGCAACAAAGAGCACCCCCTCGGGTGTCACTGCGAGCGATCCAGGTTCTCGCACGCGTGAGCGTGTCGCGGGTCCGTCGTACGTCGGATCGCCGGTGATTCCGTTGCCGAGGATTGTTGTGACGACGCCTGTGGTGGTGATGCGACGCACTCTGCCTGCAGACTGATCGCTCACCGCGAGGCTGCCATCGGGGATCACCGCGAGGCCACGAATGTCCCTAAATTGAGCCATCAATCGCGATCCACCATCTCCTGAGTCACCGGCCATACCGGTCCCCGCAAACGCTTCAATGACACCGTCAGCGCGAAGACGACGGATGCGTGTTTGTTGGCCAATGAGCAACGTTCCGTCGCGACGAACAGCGAGCGAGCGGACATCTTGCACCGTCGCGCTCGTAGCCGCAGCACCGTCACCGGCATCGCCGCGGACACCCGTACCAGCGAGCGTGCGCATGACACCGTCCCGCGTGATGCTTCGGACACGCGTGCTGTCGGCGAGATAAATCACGCCATTCGGACCGATGGTGATCGCGGTGATGGCGTTGAGATTGACCGTAGTCGCAGCCACATTTTCTCGCAGAACTTCGCCGCCCACTGGAGAGCGGCCCGTGCCTGCCACTGTTCTCAGCGCGGCACCCATGGCTACTGCAGACCGAATGCTTCCGTTGCCCTCCAACACAGACTGCGACACAGGATCATATCGGTGCTGCGCAGAGAGCGCCCAGCCACCGAGCCCTTCGTGACGAACGCTCCAAACGCCTAGCGGTTGCTCCCATCGACGCCACACAACGAGCTCGTCGTCCGTCCGACCGGGCGTGACTTGTAGTGGCGCCATCGCACCACGTCCGGGAGTTTCGCCGGTATTGAGACCGAAATCAAGCACTCGCGCGCTGCTCGCTTGGCTGGACACAACGGCGTCGTACACAAAACCAACGCGAACGACGGCTTGCTGTGTGCCTTGCACGAGACGACCGAAAGCGTCACGACCGTCCCACGTAAATGTATACAACTGCGACACGATGGGCATAAACGTGCGGCGAAAGTGTTGACCCGCGACATTCACTTCAAGCTCAACGCGACGTAGCGTCGGATCGATTCGTGGCCCCGTGATCGGAATCTTCAGCGTGTACCCACGCACAAATCCCGGCGCGCGGTCCGTTTGATAGTGCAAGTACACACCGCTCCCGGCGATGGGGATGCGCTCTGCCAGAACTTGGCTTTCGCAGTACACGATCGAGCCGGACACAGGGCTTCGACACTCGCTCGCGTCCGCCCCGGCGTCGCGACCAGGAGGCGTTGAAAAAGCTCCAGCAAACCATCGCGCGAAGTTGAAGTCTGGCGTAGAAAAATGGCTCAGCTTCATGCGCCAAAGTGTGGTCGGGTTGGCATACGCGGTACCAAGCGCGCGCCGCTCATCGTCGTCGATTTCGAGCGCTAACAGTGTAGCGGGATCGTCTGCGAGGTTGTCCCCGTTGCTGTCGAGGTTGGCCATGCCGCCAACGACCGAAAGAACGCGCAACACGACGCCGCTGTCCTCGGCGTTCCACTGGTCTTCATCGGCCTGAAAAAACCCAAGCGGAACCGCACTACCCACCGGCACGCCAATGGTCGGCTCAACGTAGTACCGCACGGGGATACTAAACTGCACACTCTTTGCTCCAGCTGTTTGAGCCTCCTCGGCAAAAAGCTCAGCGGCATAGGTAAACGCGCTGTTGGGTGGCAGCTCGCCAGGCATTGCGCCGCGTGCGCGATCACCACCGGTAAACTCTGTCAGGTGCACTCGCATCGACGGCGCGGGGCGAAGCGATCGATCGGGCATGACCAAATCTGCGCGCGTGTTGGGACGCACATAGAGCAACGGTCTGCGCAAGCCCGCAGCATCACGTACTTCGGGTCCTCGAATCACTTGCGACGTCGCGAGCATTCCACCGGTGTCGAGCGCCATCGTTGTTGCGTCCCGTGCCGTGGCAACAATGTCTGGCAACTCGGTAAACGCCTGCCAATTCGGCTCAAATCTTCGCTGTGTCGTGAGGATGCTCGTGCTCTCAACGGCCACGGTGATCGCGCCACCGCCGTTCATCGCAAGATCATAGCGACCGTCGTCCCGAGTGAGCGTGTAGCCAAATTCTGGCGCACCCCAAATGCTTACTCGTGCACGGCGCACGGGCATTCCGGCGCGATCGATCAACCGTCCGCGCACCACAGAGATACGCTGATCTTCGATGGCCCCTGCACGAACACCCACTTGAACCGGTGGGTTGCCCTCAAACAAAAATCGCGAGTGCCGTGCGACGGGACCGCCCTCAAATGGACCCAGCGGCGGAGCAGTTCGCGATGGATCCGGAACGGACGCGGTGGCGGTCCCGCGAAGGGCAAGCGAGGCGTTGCCTGCAGCGTCGAGCGCGACGACATCCACCGTCGCAGAAGCATCAAGGACCAGGCCATCCACGGTGAAGGTTCGAGTCGCTGCATCGAGCAGGACGGTACGACCACCTATAATTTTTAAGCGATATTGTGTTACACCGATATTATCTATGGCGGCTGGCCACGAGAACACCACGCGATCAATGCCCCCAATTCCCTCGACGACAGCGCCTATTGGCCACGTCGGCGCGGTGTTATCCGTTACCGCAGTGTCTGCCGTGTCCGCGAAGGTCTCTGAGCGATCAGTGCTCGTGGCCGCGTCGGTGACATCGCCACCATCTTGGGATGCATCGCTGCGGCAGCCGAAGAGAACAGTGCAGACGGCGAGAACCGCCACCAACGCCCCAACCGCACGACGCGCGCGCGGTGAATTGCTCGACCTCATTCATAGGATACTACCTGACGAACCCACCGCCGAGCCACCGTGAAAGCGCACGTGCGAATGAAGGCGACCGTACTCGCGAACGACGTCCGTCATTTTTGCGGCGCTCACCGCGCAAACGCGCCGAAGCTTCCGCTGCTTTACGTCATCGCACCCGTGTATCTGTACTGACATTTTTGGGTTCGTCACAAACCCACGTGTTTTGAGCACTGTCCAAAGCGGCTCACGAAGCCCTCGGCTGTGCCCTCGACCTTGCCCACCTCTCGACGGACGATGCATTTCAGATGAGTGGGTTGATGATGCAGAGGGTGGCAACGCGGCAGCGCCGCTCTCGATCCGTTCAGCGTTTGGGGGCGTTGTTGCCCCGCCGACCGCCCGACGGCTTGCCGGTAGTACTCGGCAAATTGCCCACCTTTCCACCCGTCCCGCTGGGTGCGCTTCCGCCCTTGCCTGAGTCTCCTTTAGCGCCCGCGCCAGAAGCGCTTCCGCCCTTCGCACCACCAGACGAGCCACCCCCACCCTTTGCGCCGCCGGATTTCCCGTTCATGACGAACTCCGTTTCGAGTGGTCGTTTCAGCCGGGTGTTTTGCGTGGCGAGGGGAGAGTGCATCGTCGATTGGTTGTGCTTTGTTTTCCTGGTTATTCCTTTGAGAGCGTGTGACAGATTGAGTGAAAGATCTTGCTCGGAGTTGTGATGGTTCTGAGAGGTGAATGTGGGAATCGTAGCGCAACTTTCTCTGTAGCTAAGCGCGTGAATTGTGCTGTCGACACCGCGTTGCCCTTCGGCAGATCAACTGCGAAAGCTCATCGACCGCTGAATTCGCGACATCAATCGCAACCCACGTCCCAACGACGCTGAGTTGCGCGCGAGTTGAATGCAAGCCATCCGTGAAGCTGTGGTGCGACCCAGGGGGCGGTCGAGTAGTCCGCGTGGAGGAGACTCTCAATGACTAAACCATCTGCGAAACCCACCGCACTCGGGGCATTCTCGCGGCCGACCCTGAGATGGGCGCAAAGGCATCGCCGGACTGTCGGCGATTGTGCAATCGCAGTTTCGTCGAGACCCGCTTAGTGGGCGCTGAATGCCGTCTTTTCGCGCCATACTTGACAAGCAGCGCGATCAGTTTGGGTCGCAAAGCGGTGAGCTCGTGGTGTTAACGTATCGCTTCAACAGTGGCTCCATTTCACGCCGCTGAGGTGGCTACAATTCACACCGCTGTGAGCAGCAGGCGCGGTCCGCCCTGTCGACCTAACCGCCACGCCCATCAAACACGCGGGGACAGCCACGCGCGATCTCGCATCG
>JANNCG010001157.1:0-2015 GCA_031386385.1 Myxococcales bacterium | reverse complement strand
GAAATCGACAATCGACCCTCCAAATACCGTGAAGTGTGCTGTACTGCATTCCAGGTGGAGGCATCCATGGGGGCCGACTCGGGGTCACCGTTTGTCCGCAAGAGAACAGCGCCAGCGCTGCTGCCACAAACAAATAACGAGCTATTCGCACTGCCTTCATCGGTGTCCCACTCCTCCCACTCCCTCGCTGCCATCAATGAAGACGAACTTGCCAATGCTTGGAACGTTATATTTATTTAGAACAAAGAGCATGTAATGTGTTGGAGGAAAGAGCGTCGAGTTGGGGGGCGCGGCGTCCATCGCCGAGACCAACTCAAACTGACAAACCAACTGTATCACCAGTGTTTGAATTGTTGCGTAAGGCGAGTTCTTTTGACCAGATTCGCGTTCCATCGCGATGGGTGTTGGAAAATTGCATACGGAATTGCCCGCGCTCTCTGTACCTCCCATATATTTCTCGCACATTTCTCCTCTGCATAAGCCCCATCTTCACAGAACTTTCCGCCAGAAGCTGATGAAGCAGAGCGCAATCCAGCACAGCTAATAATTATTCATAAATTATCATAGCTCGCGACCTCTTCCCGCTCGCATCCGATCCCAATTTTTCGCCGTCCCAGCCGCGCTCGTACGGCTGGTGTTGTTAACCACCACGTTCAGCCGCATCGTTTCGCGAGTCTGTCCTCGCACCACTCTCGCACACGGGGTGTTGATCTCGCGCCACTACCCGATCGCCCGCCGCCGCCCTCGCAGCTACCCTCGTGCCGCTTGAACAACCGCCGCAATGCGCCGCCATGCGCTGCGAAAGATCTCGTCGTTAAAGCCCGAGCCTGAGCGAAAAAACGTGGTCCCTGCGCCCTGGTAGTGTCCTATAATATCTAAGTGATCACTGCACACGATGGCCTCTGCTTTGCCGTCGAGCGTCTGTGACCACGTCGGGACGATCCCGTCATTTGCCCCCGACTCATCCACGCGCAGTCCCGACAAACGCCCTTGCCCCCACTGGCCCACTGGCCATCGCGCACCGACCGGCGGAACCGCACGCGAGAGGTTGTACGTGAGCAAATACAGCGCGCGACGAAGCGGGTCTCTGATCATCATGCCTGCGTGACTAAGCGAGGTCTTTGGCGACGGAGCGACGGTCACAAAGCAATGAAACCGACCGTGATCTGCTCCGGCAATGTCGCGATTGAGCATACTCATAGCGTCAGGCGTGAGATCGCCCACCAAGCGATGATCTCGCACAACCTCGTCTAAAAAGCGCCGAATGTCTTGCGCGGTTTGTGCATCTACGTTGGCGAGGCGAGCAATAAGCTCCCACTCGGGGGTGGTCTTGTTGATGATGAGCTGCTCAAGGGTCTCTAAGATCGCACCCGCGCGACCGGCCACAGAGAGCGCATCACGCGAAGCCAGAATACTCGCAAACCACAGCGCTGGAATCGCCAGCTCCATCCCCGGTCGAAGGTTGGCTGCCAGGGGCGTCCCTCGGTGTGGCGCGCTGATGGTGATCACCGACGCGACACGGTCCATCACGGATTTGCGCTGTGCGCGATCAGGCGCCCCAGGCCACAGGTACTTGCTGTTGGTGACAAGCCGAGCATCGACGCCGCCGGTTGAGTGGCCGATCAAGTGGATGCGATGGACGGGCTGCGAGTCAATCCCTTCAGTCAACACTTGCTCAAGCAAGCGGTGCAGAGACGCAGTCCTGACCGCCAGGGGTCCCGTCGGCGGTGGCTGATGCATCACCACCGGAACCTCCGCCCCCAGCTCAGCCCGAAGCACGCTCCGGGCAAACTTGAAGTACTCAATAATGGGCGCGCCGTTGGGTCCAAACGCGCCAAAGCCGAAAAAACCCGGGACAAATACAATCGCATCACGCATGAGGAGTGACAGACGCTCTATCAGAGCAACGGGTTCTGTTCAACGACTCGCACTGAGTCGCCAACCGCAAACCCGCCGATCGCTTGTTTGCGTATAGGGTTCGTGTTTTCATCCGCGACGAAGTATGAGTGGTTCAA
>JANNCG010001153.1:0-1697 GCA_031386385.1 Myxococcales bacterium | reverse complement strand
GCGTTGGCGGCGCTCTGCTGCACGGTCACCGGCCGGAGCGTGTACCCCAGTTTTGCGCACGTCTGAACGTATTCTCTCAGCGCAAATTCAGGCTCGACGAGCAACACCACTTGCCCCAGCCCGGTGTTAATCTCGATCGTCTTGGCGTGCGGCATGCGGCGAAAGATTGCCTCCAACAGCCAGACGCACGCAGTGCACTGGATCCCCTGAAGATCAAGGACGATGGACTTAAGGTCTTGCGAATCGCCTGCGGTTTGCTCGTACTTCTCGATCCATCCCAGCTCAACATGCGCGCCTGTCCCACGGACGGGAGCTACTTTTTGATCGCGTAGGTCGTAATAATGATCGAGGTTTTGCGTGTGCAACAGAGTGGCGACCGTCTGGCACCCCTCACAGCAGAACGGGCGACTGTGTGCGTCGTCGTCTGGCGCGAAACAGGCGACCGCGAGCACAACGGGAGTTTGACAGTGAGCGCATTCGACGGGGCGATTTTCGAGTCGAAAGGTCGAGGACTGGGCTGATATTTGCGCTGAGGACATCGGGGTTTTTGCGGCAAGGCTTAACTGCAATCTCAGTGCCGCCGGGCGCGGAGTGGTCCGTTGGTACGATCTGTGCTCAGTCCCCGATCGCAAGGAGCCTCTCTATGGACATTATTGTTGGACTCGATCGAAGTGAAACATCTACCCCGGTACTCGACGCTGCTGTTGACATGGCGCGAAAGCTTGGAGGCAAGCTGCATTTGGTCCGTGCTGTTCCAATCCCGGTGGAGATGCCGTTGGAAGCGTTGACGATGGACGTGCAGTCGTTGCCCTCACGATTGCTCGCGCACGGACAGGGAGAGATTGAGCTCTTTAAAGCCAAGGTTCCACCGGAGTTGCTCGGGTCCGCAGAGGCTCGGCTTGGGACGCCTTGGCAGGTCCTGGTGGACATCGCAAAAGAGCGAAAGGTCCACTTGATGGTCGTTGGCACCCATCGCTACGGCATCTTGGATCGCCTGCTTGGCACCACCGCAGCACGCGTGGCGAACCACTCGCCGTGCTCGGTTCTGATCGTGCGCGAAGAAGCCAAATAGCTCTTTCGTTATCAAAAATGCAACGATTGCGTCTGCATGCGGCGGACGCATAACTTGCACGTCGGGTCCTCTACAACCCAAGCAGAGGGTCTGCGAGTGCGATCATTCTGATCGAGCGAGCTTGCGAAAATGATTCATGTCGTGCGAGAAAATGCGCTCATGGCAAACAATATTAGAATCCTTGTTGTGGACGACGAGCCCTCGGTCCGAATGGCCTTGAGGGAGCTTCTCAAGTCTGAGGGCTACGAGGTTGACGTTGCCGTCGACGGTGCTGACGCACTTGAGCACATCGGTGAGCTGCCGCCAGACTTGGTGCTCACGGACCTCGATATGCCCAAGATGGACGGGATGCAGCTGCTCGCGCAGCTTCGCGAACGGCACGTCCATCTGCCAGTGATCGTGGTGACCGCGGTGACAGAGATGCGCTCGGCTGTGGCTGCAATGCGCGCAGGGGCTGTGGACTACCTCAGCAAACCGATTGACTTTGACGAGCTAACCATCGCGGTGTCTCGGGCCATTGACGAGCGCGACATCCGCGTTGAAAACGAGAACCTACGTCGCAATATTCGCACACAAAACGGCGATGGGATGCAAGGCCTCTTGGGCTCAAGCCCTGCCATGCAGA
>JANNCG010001138.1:0-4838 GCA_031386385.1 Myxococcales bacterium | reverse complement strand
TGCCCGACGAAAGC
The DNA here is from genome assembly GCA_031386385.1 of Myxococcales bacterium. GTDB lineage: Bacteria > Myxococcota_A > Polyangia > Polyangiales > JANNCG01. Next base: position 4,824 of record JANNCG010001138.1, on the reverse strand, counting down.
GCAAATTCTTCAACGTCGGAACCCACGGCGGGATCCTCACAATCGACTCGACATAGTCGTTGGTCCAATGAAGCGCCACATCAAGCGCATCGCCGACCGCTTTAGATGTCCCATCGAGGTCAACACTCAAGAGGGTCTTGCCGACGATGTGAAAGGTCAATCGCATCATCTCACGATGAACATTCACCCGCGCGCGATCCCGCTCGGGCATCGCCCTCCAGCGCCCAAGCATGAGCTCGCAACACTCAGCCATGGTCTGCACAAATCCCGCCAATTTTTCACGGTGAAACGCTGGTTGTGCCAGCCTTCGCTGCTTGCGCCAAAAGTCCCCTTCGCTCGTGAGTAGCCCAGAGCCAAGCAAGATCTTTAAGCCCTCATAGTTTTGGCTCTTCGAGTAGTTTTTGTTGTTCTCAACAAGGACATAGTGCGCAGCGTTGGGCTCAGCGATCGCCACATAGTCCAGATAGGCAAACTTGTACTGTGCCACCGGACCGTAGGTGTGGAGGCCGTTTAACATCAGCTTGAGCGGGTCCGCCCACGCTTCAAAGAGACTCCCCACGAGGGGTTTGCCGCGCGGCCCGGGCAGACGTTTTTTATCTTGAATCAACGCACTCTCAGTTGCCATCACATATCCGATCCTTCTACACGCTCAACCGCCGCGATCAATGTCCCGATGCGAGCCCGTAATCTCGCCAAAACCACTGTTGTCTGCCTTGCTCGAGAGGCGCGCGACGAGCGCCTCAACCATCGCGACACTTCGATGCCGACCACCGGTACATCCGATGGCGACCGTGAGCACAACCTTGCCCTCTTTCGCGTATTGCGGCAGCAACGGTTGCAAAAAGTTTTCTAACGCTTCGAGCATCGATTTGCCCTCGGGGCGATCAAGGACGTACGAAGCAACGGCGGGGTCTTTTCCGCTGCGTGGCCGAAGCTCTGGAACAAAATGTGGATTTGGCAAATGACGAACATCAAACATCAGGTCCGCGTCCGACGGGGCCCCATACTTAAATCCAAAGCTCACGATCCGCGTGGTCATAGACAGCTCGCCCGCGCCCGCAAAGAGCTCAACAAGCTGCCGCCTAAACTCATTGGCGTTCAAGCGTGAGCTGTCCAAAACCTGGTCCGCCCGCGTCCGAAGATCAACCAACCGCTCGCGCTCACGTGCAATCAGCGCGGCAATAGGCTCGTCGGGATACTCAGACGACAACGGATGAGGTCTACGCGTTTCGCTGTAGCGCCGCACCAACACATTCTCTTCGGCGTCGAGAAACAACACCTTCATGGGCTCGCCGCGAGCGCGAAGTTTTTCGATCTCATCGTCCACGCTGTCGAGAAAGGACCGCGCGCGCACGTCCATCCCGAGACCGATACGTAGCTGCCCAGCGCCATCCGAGCAGACGGTCACCGCAGCGGCCAGCAACGACGGGGGTAGGTTATCAATGCAGTAATAACCGAGATCTTCAAGGACGTGCAGAGCGGTTGAGCGACCGGCTCCGGACATCCCTGTGACGACAACAATCGACCGAGAGGGGTTCATCAAAAGGTCTCACGGTTCATACAACATCCACGAGAAGAAGTCAGCGGCTCAACCGGCCTTCGCCGAGTCTCTCGCGATCCCGACGCACTCAAACGATCCGTCTCGAACCAGCGTGCTGAGCGCGTGACGTGAAGTCGAGACCACCTCGGCCTTGAAGGGCGCCTGCGTCAAAAGCAGCCCGGCGTCTTCGTGAAACACACGCACAATCAGCCGAGCGCTCGCGTTGAGATCCCGAACGCGATCACACACCACGAGCGAATGCCCTAGCGCTTCACCGGTGAGCACAACGAGATCTGCCTCTTTGAGTCCAGCTTTTTCAAGAGTCTCATACGACGCCGCATCGCCGTGAACGATCCGGTCGCGTTTCAGGTCTCCATGCACGTTCGCAGAGGACTTGTTAGCGCCCTTTGCGCCGCCTTCATCAATGATCGTGGCGGTACACCCTTTCGTTTCGAGGGCTTTTTGAATGCGCGTCGCGAGAGCGTTGAAGCCTATCAGTACACAGTTTTTGATCTGGTGTTTTTGCGCATACAGCTCCACATGTCGCGCAGCCACTTTGGACGTCGATACAAGCTTTGCTTTATAATTTCTCGCCAGGACCGCGCCCACATCATCATCGGCACAACGGATAATAAGAGGGCACTCGTCGTTGACGGTACGCACGCGCCTCGCGGCGATCGAAGCGACCTCAACGCCCTCTTCAGCGATCACCACAAGCTTAGCCGCTGACACATTGGCCGCTTCGAGGTCCGCAACAGCGGTCCCGGTGGCGAGAACCAGCGGATGTTCGCTGCGAATCAAGCCGTCCACCCGCGCTTTGTCGGCGTCCACCACCACCACCTTGACGTGATGCAAATGACACAAATCCACAACGCGCTGCCCGAAGTTTGTATAACCAATAACCACTACGTGGTCCGTCAGGGACTTGGCTAAAATCGCACCCGTCTGCTCGGGCCGATAGTGGCGCGAAACGCCCGTCGCCACGACGCTCATCACCATCCCAAAGACGACAAAATCGGACATGGTTTGGTAGAAGCTACCCCAGCGAGACACGTCGGGTTCGAAGTAAAAAAGCGCCCAGAGCGCATGTCCGGGAGTGCGGTGCAAAAGCAGCACAAAGATCAGAAAATTACCCACAAACCAGGACAGAACCAACAACAGGGCTGCGCGGTTTTGCTGCCACAACAACGTCGCACGGACACGTCTTCGAGAGAGTTTTGCCATCAATGTTTTCTATGTAGGGATGCTTTTTGAATCCAAGAAGTGAAAGCCGAAAAGCAACACACGGTTGTCACAATAGTACGAGACCTTGCTACAAGGTCAGCGCAATTGTGCATTCGTCAACACCGTTCGTTGGAGCATTTATTCGTGAAATTATCTCGTCCCCTGTTCTTTGCAGCCCTCGCCACCGTGGGAGCCCTTCAGGCCTGTGCACGCGGACCACAGCTTCGATCAACGCCGGGTTTGGGGCTCCGCAGGGTGGTCGTTTATCGCAATGGTGTTGCGTACTTCGAGCGCGCAGGGCGCGTGCAGTCGGACAACGTAGAGTTTAGCGTTCGTCAGCGAGAAGTAGGGGATTTTCTCGCGACCCTCGCGGTGATGGAGAGCGGCGGGTCCTCGGTACGAAGCGCGGCTTTTCCGCTGCCGAGGGATCCTCAAGAAGGTCAACCCCCGCAGTCACCCGATGAGCGCCGGACCGTTCGGATGGCCCTTGATGGCCGAAATCACGATTTGGTCGTGGGATACATGGCAGAGACGCCGATTTGGCGACCCTCTTATCGCTTAGTGATGGGCGCAAACGACGTGCAATTGCAGGCCTTTGGTGTGGTGCAAAACCTCTCCGGCGAGGACTGGAGCAATGTGCAGCTTTCGCTCGTGACCGGCGCGCCAGTGTCTTTTCGTAGCGAGCTGGCAGAGCCAGTGATCACTGAGCGGCCGTTGGTGACAGACCGAGGTGAGGTGATTGACTCGGTCCCACAGTCAGAAAACACCCTCGCAGAGCAGCGAAATGTAGATGCGAACACTTCTACCAATCGACCCGTTGCGACCGCTGCCACTGAGAGCGCTCCAGACGACGATGGAGATGGCGTTATGGATGATGAAGACAACGAAGAGGGCGGAGGCGGAGGACGGCGCGTTTCGAATGAGCGGTCACGACGTGCTCCGGCGAGGGCTTCCGCAGGGTTTCGCGGTGGTATGATGGGGCGCGCAGGAGGAGGCGCAGGGACGGGTAGCGTTGCGGACATGACGGTACAAACTCGTGCTCGATTTGCGGCCAATCGCAACATGAGTCGCCCACAGGGGACCGTTGCAGCAACCCCGAGATTTGAGGGCCCATCACGACCGAGGTCTGTTGCGTCGCTCGCGGCAATCGCGGTGCAGGGAGGAGTCACGCGATACGATATTCCCGCGACGGTGACGATCCCGAACCGAACCGCGACGATGGTTCTTCTTGCGGCACGTGATGTCCCTGGCGAGCGTTTGTATCTGTTCGCACCCGACGGTGGCGTGAGTGATTCAACGCGGCATCCCTTTAACGTGGCGCGATTTGTGAACCGAACGGGCTCAATGCTTGAGCGCGGTCCCGTAGCGATCTTTGAGGCTGGCGCGTTTTTGGGACAGGGCTTGCTTGAGCCGCTGCCCAACGAGGCGACGGCGGTGGTTCCGTTTGCGCTTGAGCGCGGGTTGGCGATTGAGAGCAGCAACACGTTTGACGTAGAGGGCGCGCGTTTGCTGAGAATTCGTCGCGGCGAAGTGCAGATTGAGCGCTTTAGAACCGCGCGAACTACGTTTACCGTTCGCAACGGGATGGACCGCGATGCACGCGTCCTGATTCGCACCGCCACCCCCGACGGCACCACACTCTTCGAGCCCCCCACCGGCACCGAGACCGCCAACGGCGCCGCACTGGTCCCAGTCCGTATCACCTCACACGGCCGCACCGAGCAGCTGATCGTGGCGCGCTCTCCGTTCTCGATCACCACCAACTGGGCAGACCGCCAGGCGGTGGAAGCAATCCGCACTTTTATTGGCCAAAACCGAGCTCCACGTGACGTCATTGATGGCCTTCGTGTAGCGCTTGAGCTTCAAGAGCAGATCACCTCGCTGTCCGGTCAGCGCGACGAAGAGATGCATCGTTTGCGCGATTTGCAGATCAACTCGCAGGAGACCCGTGATAACTTAGAAGCGATTCGTCGCAACCCTGGCGCGGCAGACCTTCGCACAAGGCTCACGCAGAGATTGTCGCAAGTGAGCGGTCAAATCGACCAGATCACCCGCCACGC
>JANNCG010001075.1:0-8654 GCA_031386385.1 Myxococcales bacterium | reverse complement strand
GTCGACGCGGGCCTGCCTCTCGGGGCGCCTTGTGGTCATCCACTCGGCGACTGCGCCGCGGGACTGATGTGCTGTTATCCATGCGGTATAGACGGATGTGCAAGCATTTGTACGACGCCGATCCGCGGTATGTGTCCTCAGATTCCCTAGCGAGCGCTAACGCAGTTGTACTGGCTCAAACTCAAGCGTAACGCCCCACTGTGAGCGCACACTCTCGCGAATGCGCTCTGCAAACGCGAGCAGCTCACGGGCGCTTCCTCCACCGTGATGCACGAGGGCCAAGCTGTGTCGTGAGGACACTCCGACGTGGCCTTCTCGTGTCCCTTTTTTCCACCCAGCACGCTCGATCAACCACGCTGCGCTGAGCTTGATGCGGCCATCACTCATGGGCCAGTGGGGCACTTCGGATTCATTTGTCACCAGCACTAACTGCAGCGCGCGTTGCATAATTCTCTGCGAAACATCTCGCGAAACAATAGGATTGGTAAAAAAACTCCCCACGCTTCGTCGGTTTTCGTCCCCTGCCTCGATGACCATCGACTTGCTGCGACGTAGTAAGAGAACCGCCTCTCGAATTTGCGCAGGAGTGAGCTCAGCGTTGGTGTGTCGTGTCGCGACTAAGTCACGCAGCTCTTTGTAGCGGACAACGGGAGCGCTCCCGACTGAGAGCGCGAAGGTCACTTCGGCAATCACTGTTTGACTGAGCTCGTGGCCCTCTCGCTTAAATGCGCTGTCTCGGTAGGCAAACTCGCATTCTGCCGCGCTCACTGTCCGCCGCCCACCCGTGTGCCGATCGATCACCGTGACGGACTCAATGCGTTCGCTCACCTCTTGTCCGTACGCTCCCACGTTTTGCACCGGTGTCGCGCCGACGGTTCCAGGAATGCCGCTCAGGCACTCAACGCCGCTCCATCCGCGATCAACGCAGTGCTTCACAAAATCGTCCCATCGCTCACCCGCAGCCACGCGGACGTGCGCTGTGTTGGCTGGGTCGTGCTCGGTGCCCGCGTTGTCTGCGAGCGTGATCCCTTGGTTTGCCACGCGAATCACGAGCGCGTCCACCTCGTCGTCACTCACAAGCACATTGCTGCCGCCGCCAAGAATGAGCACTCGAATATTCTGCGAATTTGCCCACAAAAGTGCGATTTCGAGTGCCTCTGTGCTTCGAGGTTCGGTGAAGTATCGCGCACACCCACCGAGTTCAAGTGTGGTGAACAGGGCGAGCGGGACGTGCTCATGGAGCCATTCGGGCAGCGGTGACGAGTGAGTCATTGCGGTGGTCTGGGCATCTGGCGTGTTACCATCACCCGCGTGTGGAGCAAACTCCACGTCCTTTGGAGACAAACCACACACGTCTGTGTGTGACACCTTCAGCGACTGAAGCTGCAGCCATTACCCCATGACCCTGGTGGGTTGCGCAATGAATGGAGGAGTAAAATAGCAATCGCCCGTTGGAGAGTCAGTTTGGCTAAACCGACTGCTGCTATTTATTTTTAGTTTTTTGTGGAGCTGATGGGGGTCGAACCCACGACCTCATGAATGCCATCCATGCGCTCTCCCAACTGAGCTACAGCCCCAAACGCGAATCAAAACTAAAATTTATAACAGCTACAACCAACGGGCGACTGTGCGGTTTCTAACCTCACTGCGAGCGTTCGTCAACCTTCTCGGCAAGTGTAGTGGCCTAATTTCGCTCACACAGCCGACATCGCAGACTCACTGCGGATCTGCACAGCAGCGAAATCCCGTTGAGTAGTCGTGGTAGGTGAAGTTATGCGCGGTGGTGGTGTACAGACACCCTGGGCCGTTGGTGTTGGTGTCCGCATAAAATCCACCCTTAAACGTCCCGTCCGGCTCGTCGAGCCACTCGTGGAGGTTGCCGTACATATCGAACAAACCCGTGTCCGTGACGCAGCGCAGGTACTGCCCCGTGCGTGCCAGCGAGTTGGCTTGCTGGTTAATCCCTGGGTTGTTCATTGATTCGTACGTAAAGATCGAAGGGTCGTTGCGGCCATAAAAACTCACGAGCGGATGCACCGCGCGACCCACATTGCACGCACCCATCACCTGCATATTGCCAAAGGGATAGGTATTTGTGCGCGGACCTTGACACCCTGCGAGCCACTCGCTTCGAGTACACAGTCGTTTGTTGGCCTCACGACACGCGCCCGCCGCCTGCGCTCCCGAGATATACCCCTGCGGAACCACATCCGCCCTTGATACCTCCCGTACCCTCGTGGCGTCCGGACTCACATACGGCGACCACGGCTGCGTCGCGCCTCCCGCAAGGACCTGAACCAAAGCTGCCTCCCAGCGATCGATGCAGACCCGATTGGCGATCAAGACCATTTCTGGCGGACATGGACCGCCACCATCGTCCATTGAGACGCCATCACTGCTCTGAGCCGCATCCCGGGTTCTGGGGACATCTGCCGTAAGTCGCGCATCCATTGCGGGGCGATCACCCAGCTGTGCATCAAGTGGTTCGAAAGCGTCCGACCCAATCACCATCGAATCTGGACCCACAGGCGGCTGGTCGGGCGTCGCATTGGCCGCGTCCATTTGCACATCACTGTCGTTGGGGCCAATCACACTGGTGGGTGCACACTGGCTGATAAGCGAGCACACAAAAAGCCCTGCCGTTGTAGGGATGCGCAACCGATTCACGCCCCCAGCGTACTGTGAGGATCGCATAAATGAAAGGCGATCAGCGCTCCTTCGAGATGCAAAATGGGGCGACGATCAAAGCATTAACTGTCAACGACCACTTGTCGAATGAAGCAATGGCGAGTAAAAACTGAATGGCCATTCATTCTTGAGGTCACTCTTGAAGTTTCGATGGCGAATGAGGTTTTTTAGCCTCGACCACTACCGCAAAACACTCCGTAAAGGTTCACACCCCCGATGGCATCTCCCTATACCGAAGAGCATGAAGCGTTTCGACGCACTGTGCGACAGTTTGTAGAAAAAGAATGTGCCCCACATGTGGATGAGTGGGAAAAAGACGAGCTCTTTCCTCGCTGGGTGTTTGAGCGCGCGGGGGCTCTGGGCATCTTGGGAGCGCACTATCCCGAGAGCATGGGGGGCGGTGGTGGCGACTATTGGTTCTCGATGGCGAAGGCCGAAGAGTATCCGCGGATGGGGTGCGCGGGTGTTCCGATGGCGTTGTTGGTGCAGAGCGATATGGCCACGCCCGTGATCGGAGATCTTGGCGAGAAGCACCACATTGAAGAGTTTTTGACTCCCGCACTTCGTGGCGAAAAAATCGCCGCCCTGGGTGTCACTGAGCCAGGCGCGGGCTCTGACGTCGCCGCGATGCGAACCACGGCCAAGCGCGTGGGGGATGACTATGTGATCAACGGATCCAAGACGTACATCACCAACGGGACCCGTGCGGACTTCATCACATTGCTCGCGAAGACCGATCCCGACTCGAATCACTCTGGAATTTCAGTGATCTTGGTGCCCACCAACCTCAAGGGGTTTCATGTCTCAAAGAAGCTCGATAAAATTGGCAACTGGTCCAGTGACACCGCAGAGTTGTTCTTTGACGACGTGAAGGTTCCGGTACGGTATCGACTGGGCGAAGAGGGTTTGGGCTTTCAGTACCTGATGCAGAATTTTCAGAGCGAGCGCTTGATTGGCTCGTGTACTGCGCTGGCTGGCGCACGCCGAACGCTCGAAGAAGGTCTCGCTTATGGTCGCGAGCGCATGGCGTTTGGCAAGCCGATCATCAAGCGTGAGGTCTGGCAGCACCGTATCGTTGACCTTGCTACTAAGATCGAAGCCGGTCACGCGCTGACCTATCGCGCGTGTGAGAGCTACAACGAAGAGAAGTACGTGAAGAAAGAGGCGATCTCTTTTGAGACCACCAAGTTGATCTCTATGGCGAAGATCTTTGTTGGCGACGTGATCTCTGAGGTCGCTGATGCGATGCTTCAGTTTCACGGAGGAGCTGGCTACATTGAAGAGTATCGCATCGCGCGGGCATGGCGTGACCAGCGCTTGTTTCGAATCGGTGGCGGCACTACAGAGGCTATGAAGTACTACGTCGCCAAGTTGATGGGCTTGTAATTATTAACTGCAATTTTTCAGTCTAGATCTCTGTCTCGAAAGGACTCTTAGCTGTGTCGCAAAATATCAATCGTTACAAAACAGACCTGCGTGAAATTGAGTTCGCTCTCTTTGAGTTTGCCAAGATTGACCTGATCTTGGGCAAGGCTCCCTACGATGCTTGGGACGCGGATCTGGTGCGCTCGTCCATCACTGAGTGCCTTAAGTTTGCGCAAAATGTTCTTGGTCCGCTCAACGCAAGCGGTGACCGTGAGGGGTGCCGTGTCGAGAATGGACGCGTGATTACGCCCACAGGATTCGGCGACGCGTGGAAGCAGATCTACGCAGCGGGATGGCGCTCAATGGGGCTGTCTCCCGAGCACGGGGGCCAAGGCGCACCTAAAGTGCTGCATGTGATCGCTGAAGAGTTTTTAAACGGCGCAAACGTGGCGTTTTCGATGTACCCCGGTCTGACGATTGGCGCAGCGGACGTGATCCTCGCGTTTGGAACCCCCGCGCAGCATCATCTCTATGCGACGCGGATGATTGATGGTCGCTGGGGTGGGACGATGTGTCTAACCGAATCTCACGCAGGCTCAGATGTGGGCAGCGCAAAGACCGTGGCGCATCGTCGGACGGACGGAAGCTTCGATATCAAGGGCGCCAAGATTTATATCTCTGGCGGTGACAATGACTTCACGGACAACATGGTGCACTTGGTGCTTGCGCGGATTGAAGGCGCTCCGTTGGGGACCAAGGGGTTGTCGTTGTTTATCGTTCCTGCGAAAAAAGTGGACCACGATGGCAACGTGACGGGATCCAATGATGTGACCGTCGCTGGCATCGAGCACAAGATGGGGATCAACGGTTCAGCCACGTGCCAACTCAACTTTGGCGAAAACGAAAACTGCGTCGGCGAGCTCGTCGGTACCGTTGAGAACCAAGGCATGTCGCAGATGTTTCGCCTGATGAATACCGCGCGAATTGGCGTTGGTCTTCAGGCGCTGGCGCTCGCTTCAAGCGCGTACCTAAACGCCCTTGAGTATGCAAAAGACCGCAAGCAGGGCGCACACATCACCAGCTGGAAAGACCCCACCGCACCACGCGTGGCGATCATTGAGCATCCCGATGTGCGCAGGATGTTGTTGGACATGAAGTCGCGTGTTGAAGGCCTTCGCGCTTTGATTGTGAAAGTGGCGATGCACTCGGATCTGGCAGAGATCACGGGTGAGCCGGACGAGCAGACCAACGCGTATCATCAGGGGCAGATTGATCTGCTGGTTCCGTTGGTAAAAGCTTATGCGAGCGATCAGGCGTACAGCATTTGTGAGACCGCCATTCAGACCTTCGGCGGTGCGGGATACCTCAAAGACTGGCCTGTCGAGCAGTATGCGCGTGATTCAAAAATCTTCTCGATCTATGAAGGCACCAATCACATTCAAGCGATGGACTTGGTGGGGCGCAAGCTGGGTCAAAACGGCGGAGCAAACACGCAAGCCTTCTTGGCCGACGTGGGCAAGTTTGTCGAAGCGAACAAAGACCACCCGATTTTGGGAGGTGCCGTGGAGAAGCTAAACTTAGCCCAGCAAGCCATTGCAGCGACCGTGATGCGGCTGCTGGGGTGGTTTCAGTCCGGACAGGTGTCATTGGTTCCGTTGAACGCCAATCGCTTCTTAGAGATGATGAGCGAGACGGTCATCGGCTGGCTGCTGCTTGAGCAGGCCAAAATCGCCTGTGACAAGCTGCCGACGCTGGCCGAAGATCACCGTGACCGTGCATTTTATGAGGGCAAAAAAGCTGGGGCTCTCTATTTTGCACACAATGTACTCTCGATGGTGCCCGCGAAAGCCGACGTGATTGCAAGTGCTGATGACAGCGCCGTGCAGATGTCCGAGGCCGCATTTGCCACAGTGAGTTGAGCTGGCGATCGGGTTTTTGAAGACTCGTGATTGAGTATTGGCCTTATTTGCCCGTAGCGGTGCGTCTGCGACGCGGACCGGAGGACGAAATTAGGCCAATACCCATTATTGATTGCAATACAAACTGTATTCAACCGCGGTAACCTCCTACCGAGGAACACTTTTGCTACAGTCTCCGAACAACCCATCAGCCTCTTTTGTGCGTGCGTCCATTTTAATGGATGAGCCAAAGCTCGCCCTCCTTCGATCCGCTGAGAAGTTGATGGCGGCGCGAGGCGTTCAGTCCGTATCGTTGCGTGAGATCTCTGAAGCTGCGGGCCAGCGCAACGTATCTGCCGCGCAATACCACTTTAAAGATCGCCGTGGTCTGATTGAGGCGTTGCTGCTTCGGCACTCAAGCCCCCTCCAGGCTCAGTGGCCCGCACAAATGGATGCCCTTGAGCGGGTGGGCGCGCTGACCGTTTCGGTGTTGTTGGGGTTGCTTGTCCGCGGCGTGGCGAGCAAGCTTGATGACCCCGATGGAGGTCGCGACTATCTTGAGATTTGTGGGCAATTGACCCACGATAAAGAAATTCCCCTGCTTGAGACTGCAGCGGCAACTGAGGAGGGCGCGCTGCGATTGGGCGCCGAGCTGCTGTCGCGCATCCCGATGGCGTCTGAGTGGATAGGGCTCAAAGGCTTGCGTATCGCTGCGATGCTGTATCACTCGCTTGTAAGTTATGCGCGACTCAAAGAGCGTGGCGTGGAGGTCCCTTCGCGAACAGAACTTGAGAGCGAGTTGGTAGAAATGCTGCAGGCCATTCTAACGATTAAGAGCGCGCCTTCTGCCGTTGGCAACCCACGACGGTCGGGACGCCAAGCGACGTCGCGATAAGCGTTTAGACCCACTACGTAGCGTTGACGGATACGTTGCTCACGGTGCGATAGGCACGAATCACTGAGACCAGCCTTTGTGCACGGATTTCTCTCTCTTGAGCGCTCAACTGCTGTGCCCGATCGGGATGAAGGTGCAGCACCAATTCGCGAAAGCTCTTGCGAATCATGGTGGCGTCGGCGTCAAGGCTCACGCCAAGTTCGGCATACTCTTTCGCGAAGGGGTGAGAGCTGACACGGGCATAGGTTGTATGTGTTGCAGTCGTATGGCTGCGTGGTGGTGTTGGCGGAGGAGATGAGGCACTTGCGCTTCGAGCCTGTTTTCGCGGACGACCATAAAACGTGTCTCGTACCCCAAGCGGATTTTGCTCGGCCGCGCCTAAGGGCAGTGGTCGTGAGACACGAAAACGCAGCTCTGCATCTCGGAGGCCGTAGAGCATTTCTAAGCGCGCGCGTTGTTGCTCAGCCAGCAGCGCGTCGAGCTGATTGGCCTCAATCACACGCAACGCGACGAGGGCCTGCCCGATCTTGATTCCCTTTGAGTGAGCGTACATACGAGCACGTTCGACAGAGATGCGACCAATCCCCCAGCGCCGGGTAGCTACATCGCCCAAACGCAAGGTGGCGCATTCGCTCTCTACTGCTTGGACATACCCACGACGAAGGTGAATCGCGTGCCGTGACCGTGATTCGAGTAGCTCAAGCACGCCGCTCGCGTTGTTGCGGTGCATAAGGGCGAGAAGATCGCCAAGAGTTGTGTCACGCAGTCGAGAAGAGAGTTGCATAGGAGTTGCTCTGCTGTAAGCTCATAGCAGACAGGCACAATGGCGAGCGAATTTGCGGCAATCCCATGGGACTAAGTAGACGTAATCGTGCGCCACACTGCGGACCGGGCGCGCAAAACCATGTAAGCTCATGGATGTGATGAGCTTGTCTCGGTCCTCGGTCGTTGGGTTTGCTGTGACTCTTTTGTGCACTGTGACGCTGCTTCAGTGTCGCAAGGCTGATCCGCTCGCCACGCGCGAGCGCCGTCCGATGACTGTGCAAGATATTGCGGATGGTTCGCTTCCGGTGAGCACTGCGGTTGGGCCTCAGGTCGAGCAAACGCGGGTGACGCTTTCAGTACTTCGTGCCGCCGTAGGGTTTTGGCGGCTCGAACATGGCCGTACACAGTGTCCAACTATTCGAGATTTGGCCAGCAGCACGTCCACGGGATTTAACCAACAGACGATGGCTCTGGACCCATGGGGCTCTGCGTTTGAGATCGACTGTCTCGCTGGTACTGTGCGCCTTCGCTCGTTAGGTCCTGACAGACGCGCGGAGACTCCCGATGATATTCTCTCGTTCTGACATCGGCTGTTTATTACAAGCTCTTAGAAAGCATCGGACTGTGAATTTACTGTTATTCATACTGTTGGCTTGTGGGCTCGTTCAGTGCGCAGGGGGCAACGGAGCGCCAGACGCCAGCACAGACGCAGGGGCTCGCTGGTCTCCGGCCAACTCTGCGCTCGGGACCAACATCGCGGTGTGTCGTGTTGGGTTGCCCTACACTGTGACGTGCAATCCTGCGTGTGGTGCCGCGCCGATGTCCTGTGCCAACGACCCCTTCTTGCTGGTGTGTGACGGAGGCAGGTCGCTTGATGAGTGTACACGAGGTCGTAGCATCTTGGCGCAGGGCGATGATTCGTGTGGCAACTTGTGCCCTTCAGTGAGCGTGATGTGCCCTTCGTCGGGGAGCTTCTTGCTCATCGGCTATGAAAAAACTGGGGGAATTTTCTACTGCATCCCGACGGTCACGATGAACGCTCC
>JANNCG010001064.1:0-2729 GCA_031386385.1 Myxococcales bacterium | reverse complement strand
AACGACCTTGTGTTGATTGAGCGAGCTGCTTCATCGAGTGGTTGTCTTTCATCGCGGGTCTTACTTCTGCAACCGATAGCTGACGCTGAAGGGCAAGAACATCATGAACTCAATGTGTCGTGGCGCCGCAGGCGACCCCGGAACAGGACCCCTCTGTGGATCTCGTTATGACCGCAATACTTGGCTGGGCCAGACCGCACTCACGGACAACGTGATGGTCCAGGTTGGCTTCACGATGTTCTTGCCCTTCAGCGTCAGCTATCGGTTGCAGAAGTAAGACCCGCGATGAAAGACAACCACTCGATGAAGCAGCTCGCTCAATCAACACAAGGTCGTTTTGGAATGAAACTCACTTCCAGTGCATTCGCGTTTCTTGCAGCAGCCCTCGCAGCCAGCTCTGCAAACGCTCAAGAGATTCAACTTCGCGGTCCACTTGCAAACGCGCCGTCGTGCCGACAGTGCGTGCAGTATCGTGCGGGCCGCGCGGTGCTATCGCCTTCGTTCGGCGTGACGTTGCAGGACGATTTTCAGCGATCGTTGGTGTTTGGCCTCCAAGGGGCTTACCACTTCAACGACGTGATCGGACTCGGTCTGTACGCTGGTTATGCCGCAGTTGGGATTCCAACGGGCTTGGCCAATGCGGCGCAGAACTACACCGGTATTCCGGATCCGATGGATCCCACCGTTCGCACGATGCCGTTTGTGCCCTCGTACAACGTGCCAGATCGCGAGAAGTTTACCCAGCAGATTGGTCGCATGGGTCTGATGCTTGCGCTGCCGCAGCTCACGATCACCCCACTTCGCGGCAAGCTCGCGCTCTTTCAAAACATCTTTCTCGACGCGGACATTTATCTCTTCGGAGCTCCGGCGTTGATCTTTGTGACTGAGCGCAAAAACTTTGACGCTGCGTCGGGCCCCAATACAGTTCGCCCGCTGAACGATCCAGACGTCACCGCGAGCCAAACTCAAACGGCCTCGCGACCTGCGTTTACCGCGATGTTTGGCGCCGGCTTTAACTTTTACGTCAACCGATTCATCTCGTTGTCGTTTGAGTATCGTGCCTATCCATTCTCGTGGAACACCTCGGGCACCGACGAAAACACCAGCGCAATGACCTGTGGTGCAAACCAAATGTCGGCGTGTCGTGGATCACCGGATTACCTCGTTCCTGCCGGAATGAACGGCACGATTCAGCCGGGTCCAGCCTCAATGGGTGGCACCGCTGGTGGTCGCTTTCTCATCGACGAGAACGATCGAAGCTTCCGTTGGAACTCGATGTTCAACTTCTCCGTGAACATCTTCTTGCCCCCCGCTGCTCGAATCAACGACTAACTCTCGTTGCTGCGCGGTCGGCTAGTTAAGCAGCTTGTTGGTGTTGTTGTTGTTGGAGTTGTAGAGCTCCACTAACTCCAGCTGCTGTTGTTGCTCTTGAAGCGCCCAGCGCTTGAGCGTGCGTTTGCCCCGCAATTTTGCTCGCCACCATCCAAGAACAAGCAGCAATGTGGAGGCGCCCCATAGCAAGCCAGTGCCGAACAAAAACGGCAACAGCATTTGCTTGTTCGAGAGCTCGTCTTTCCAACCCACATCTGCTGCGTGCAAGCTTGTCGTCCACGTCTGCTGGATCCCGGTCTCAAAATCAGATCCGCGGCGAAGGTGCTCACAAAACACCGCGAGCCTCGCAAGGCCGTCGCGCTGCAACAAGTGGCCAACGAAATCTGCGGACTCAGCGTAGGCTAAGTTCACCACATCGGCGCTTGATGAAAAGCCTCGGTCCAGTTCTGCGAGTGGAATCAAAGTTCGTGTCCACGACGCCATCATCAGCTGCTCAAACCGCTCAAACGAATGCTCGGCAGCTTGCGTCACCGCAAGTCCCTCTGAGAACCAACGAGGCAGCGCTGCATCGTTGGTCGCGATGGCCAAAAATAAGTGCGACAGCTCGTGTCGAAGGACTCTGCGCATGTCCGAGAGTGCAGCGGTCTGCGGTTCGCGGAGAGACACAAGCGTCAGGCGAATTCCTGGGTAGGCGACACCCACTGCGTACTGGGGAGGGGGCGCGTTGCGAGGTGCCAGCGAGCGAAGATCTTGCTCGTTAGGGACCAGTCTAATCTCCACCGCCGGAACCCCGTTCATCCCCAGCTGCTCGCTCAACGACGTCGCATCTTGAAGGACGTGATTGAGCGTCACTTGCACCGAAGACTCAATCTGTGGCGGGTACGCAATACGAAGCGCGCCGCGAGAGACCACCCGATACTCGCTCGGCAACGGAGGAACAACAAGCGCCGATCCATCTGCGGCTACGGTGACCATGTCTCGCGCTGCGTGAGAGTGCGTGTCCGTGGTCTGCGCGCTTGCATCGTGAGCGCCGAACAGCACCGCACAAAACATCGCAACAACGAGAAACCAACGCTGCCAAACACTGCCAATTTGCTGAGACAAATGTGATTTCATGGACCTGTTCCGGGACCGGTGATGTGCACTACGGGGCTCGATGGCCCCAGAGACTGAACGATAAAAAATCCTGCAACAAGCGCCGCTCCTGCCACCCCGGCGGCCACCCAAGGCCACGGCGATGTGCTGGTCGTTGTGCCTGCAGCGCGAGGCACCGTCACTCGCGGATCTTGCGTCGTCGCAGTGGCTCTTCCCGGGGCCACCGGTGGGGTTCGCGTCGCGACATTGGGATTTTGCGTCGGGGTTGATGGACTCACCGACGTGGCAGCGGGACTTGTCGA
>JANNCG010001058.1:0-3379 GCA_031386385.1 Myxococcales bacterium | reverse complement strand
CTCGACGCGTTGGCGCAGCTCATTTTGGGTTGCGGTCGATCGCATCACACGAAGCGGCACGTGGGCAGAGATCGATGCGACAATAGCGAGAAATTCTCTGCGAATTAACGCGCATAATCTCTCAGCCCTAACGCTCACACCTCCCGCTTCAGCATTGCGCGTCCCGTACGAGATTCAGCTTGATGGCGATCAGCGGACGAGCATTCGGGTCGATCGAGCCGGCCCCGTGAGTGTTGAGCGCGTGACGTCGTCGTCTCCCTGGACACTTTCGACGTCTGCACGCATGAGCGCGCCGCTTGGCCCAATCCGTGACGAGTTTGACCGACATCTTTTGGTCGTTTATGGGGCACGCGATCCTCTGCAGACCGCGCTCAATCGACGGGTCGCGGAGCATTGGGCAAAGATTCGCGCTGGGGTTCGCGCACAGGTTCGCGTCATCACAGACGAGGAGTACCAGCCAAGCATGGCCCGCGCAACGACAGTGATCGTGGTCGGAACGGCAGCTTCAAATCGTGTCCTTGAACGTGTCACGCCTGGGCTCCCGATCCACGTTGCTGGGTCCGAAATATCAGCACAAAGTCAGCGTTTTCTCGGCGCTACCGGCGCGACATTTGTCGCTCGATCCCCCGACGCCCCCGACGGCTCGCTTGTCATCGTCACTGGGACAACCGCACTGGGCGTCTGGCGCTCGTTGTCATTGCCAGATCTTCTGCCTGATTACATCGTCTACAATGACAGCATCGCGCCCGCCCGAGGTCGCGTCATTCTGGGTCGGTACGCATCCGTATTATGTGCAGGTTATTATGATGCAAATGCACAGGTCGAGGCCAACTGTCATGACTCTCAATCCCCGATGTCTCAGAGCCCTGACGCCGCTGATCCCGTTGGGAGCAGTGAAGAGTAGAGTTGCGCGGCTCTGCGCTAAGTTTTTCGATCGCCACGAAGTGTGCGGACTCTTCGCCGCAAGACAGATAATACTGCAATAATTGCAGTAAAATGTCTGATCAAAGCACCGTAGGGACCGACCGGTGTGGCCGTGCGACATGCGCATGTCGAGGGCCTCGATGAGCCACGATCGTCGAGAACGCTCGCATCAACGGACGCTCCTGCGTCGAGGGGGCTGAAAGCATCCGACGTCACATCCGTAATTGCCGCCGAATCGCGACCAACAATGCCCCCGTCAATGGGCCGGCGGCGGAGTGTCTGTTGCAGTACGGGCCAGCGTGGAGCACACTCGATTTGTGTCGAGCTCTGCGGATCGCAGACCGCTGGTCCCCGTATCTGGTCAAACTGCAACAGTGGAACCATCGCTGCTTCGCCATCGGTCCATCGCGCGAGCGCGAACGGCTCATTGAGCCAATCGGCGCACACATAAAGCGCTCGATCGCGGTGTCGGAGACAACTCAGTTTGACTGTTGAAATGCTCGCAAATGTCGAACCGTCTCGACTGAATTGAAGACCATCATCGGGCCCTCCGACCCACACTCGTCCATCGTCGGCGAGCGCAAACCCGACAAGCTCTCCTACCCCTCGGTACTGTTCTCGAAAGGTCGCTCCGCCGTTGAGAGATCGAAGGAGTCGAGACCCCCTGTCCGACTGCACGCGGATCCAGACGTCATCGGGATTTGTTGCTGCGACGCCGCTTACAAAAGCTGCAGTGATCCCTGCTTCGAGGGCTGGGAGAGCGTTGATGGTGCTGCCGCGATCATCGGAGCGAAAAATGCGCGCAATTCTCGTCGTTGGGTCGGTCCCAGTCACGTAGACCCGATCGATGTTGCTCGGGGCAAACTCAACTGTGTCCAAAATGAGCCCCGCTGGAGTTCGCGCGCCGACGACAAAATCTGCGCCACCTGAGTTGGAGATAAAGAGCCGATTTTCTGCAACAGGCACCGCCTCGATCGCAAAGATCGTGGCCCCGTTTGCTGTCGCCGCCAGGTCGATGATAGGCGTGCGTCCCACAGACGCATTGCGACTAAATGTACAGCCAGCGGTGCTCTCAGTCAGGCCATCTGGAAGACCAACGTGCAGCGCGCTGGCGCCAAAAACGGTAGGGGGATCCCAGTTGCCCTCAAAGCCAATGGACTGTTCGCAAACCCACTGAAACGTCCGTCCAGCGTCGTGACTCCAGACGAGGCCAAATGTGGCGCGCAGGACGATCTGTTGCATTGGTCCAGCCGGGCCGACGATGACCGATTGCGCAAACGGAAAACGGCCATTTGCTAGTACATTTGCAGGAACAATCGCTGTCGTCGCAAACACGCTGCAAGCGACACACAGCGCGCTCATCGAGGTATTCAGTTTAAGTGCGACCGCCATCTGCTCGGCTCCGTTCGGCTGCTTGCGTGAGTTGAATCATGGTTGTGATGCGAAGCTCCGTCTCGGTCCCGCTTGGTCCACGATCAAAGAGCACCAACATCAACCGAAATCGGCCCAGCCCGCGATCGATGCTCCAAGTAGCCCACGGAATAATCTGGTCAACCTCGTAGCCCGTTGGACGAGGGTGGTTGCTGCGAATGGGGCGGATGGGGACAAAGATTCCGACTTGGGCGCTCGCAATTTTCGCGGCGAGTCCCGTGTCGATGATGGTCTCCGGCTTTCACGGAAATGTGGACCCCATGCTCGCAGCCGCACTATTTTTCACCGGCCTCGCGCTGAAGGAAAAGCGATGGTTCCTCGCGGGCCTCGCGCTGGCCATCGCGTGCAATATCAAAGTGTCCGCGCTGATTATTGCGCCGGCATTTGGAGCATGGGCGCTCGCACAGAGCCGCGCCGGGGCTGTGCGATTCACCCTCGCCTCGGGTCTGCTCACGCTCGCGGGTTGGGCCTGGCCGCTCGTTGCGTGTCCGGATGCATTCCTTCGCAATGTGCTCGGCTACGGCGGATATTGGGGAATCTGGGGAATCACGAATCTGCTGCGCGCGACGGGAAATCCCGAATTCGCAAAAATCAGCTACGTGAATCTGTCCGCGGCGCAGAATACGATCATCTCGGTGCTGAAGTACATCGTCATCGGCAGCGCGCTCGGCCTCGCGTGGTTCCGGCGAAAGCACGATTTATTCGTCACTGTCGCGGCGGTGTGGCTCGTTTTTCTGGTCTTCGCGCCCGGAGTCGCTGCGCAGTATCTCGTCTGGCCTGCGCCGTTCCTGCTGCTGTGGTCGGGACGCTGGTATGCCGCAGTGACAGCGGGCTGCTCGGTTTTTCTCGCGGCGTTTTATACGATTATTTGCAACGGCTGGCCTTGGATGCTGGGAATCAGCACCGCGGCAAATACCCCAAAGTGGCTGCCTTGGACGCACGTCGCATGGATTCCGTGCGTGGTCTGGCTGGTGGTCGCTATTGCACGACTTCGCCCCACGCCCTCAGACGCGTCTTCGCTTCG
>JANNCG010001056.1:0-24311 GCA_031386385.1 Myxococcales bacterium | reverse complement strand
TAGCAAGCAATTTGCTTGAAAAAATGTTGAACGACACGTTGGTCCTCAACGCGCTTAAGGCCAAAAACTCTGCCGCACTGGCAGACATTCTGCTCGATGAAGCCCACCGAGGCGAAGCTCGCGGCGAAGCTCGTGGTGAAGCTCGCGGCACACTTGAGCAGGCACGACGAGCACTCTACCGCGTGCTCAAAAAGCGGTTCAACGTCACCGACGAGCCGCGAATCGAACAATGCACAGACGTCCCGATGCTCGAACATTGGCTCGATCAAGCGATCGTTGCAGCGAAGATCGATGACGTATTTGCGTGATCAAACGCTCACAAACTGAGCACACCGTGTGCAGCGATCACCCACCAGAGCGACCTGTATCAAACGACGCGCGTTCGGGACCGAGTCGTTATGGCGTCGCACCAATACGCACCGTTGTGCGTTGATACCCCCGCGCCCGCCCGCGTGTGTCATTCATCGGTGCTTCGTCTGGCACAGGCGCATCAAGCTCTGAAGGCTCATCGCTTGACTCAGTGTTGGTCTCTGCCGTCGCCACTTGCGCTGCCGGGTCCACCGCTCCCAACACTGGCGCCCTCGACGGAACCACCCTCGCCAACGCCTCGGTCACCGCCACTTCATCCACAAGGGTGGGCAACACTTCAAGCGTGAGTGCACCCCCAACGGGCGCACGCCGCGGTCTAAACACCAGCGTCTCGGTGTTGGCCGTCGCGAGCTCTTCTGCTGTTAAAAGCCCGCGCGATTGCATAATCCGTGCATGGCCTCGGAGCATCGCGAGCGTCCCAGGACCAGCACTCCCGCGAAAAAACGGGGCCGAGCGTTGCACGGGACTTGGCAATAGTGTGGCGATAAAGATCGACTGCAAGGGAGTGAGCTCAGAGGGCTCGCGATCAAAATAAAATCTCGACGCGGGACCGATCCCATACACGCCCGGTCCAAACTCAACGACGTTGAGATACAGCTCTAAAATGGCATCTTTGCCGAGCGAGCGCTCAAGATACCAAGTGAGGACAAACTCTTGCAGCTTGCGAACGAGCGTTTTTTCGCGCGCCAAAAATACATTCTTTGCGAGCTGCATCGAGATGGTGCTGGCGCCGTAGACAAAGCGACCAGCGCTTAAGTTGCGGATAATCGCGTGGCGAATCTCAAGCGGATCGACACCTGCGTGACGATAAAATCGCCCGTCCTCTCGCGACAGCACCGCATCGGACACATACTGCGACACCAACCCCAGCGGAACCCACACCGCCGTCCCCGGCCCGGTCACAAACGCGCGCATCCCCGCAGGCTCTTGCACCCGCTGCACAAACGGACCCGAAAATCTCTGCGCTCCTCGCGCAAAAGTGTCTCTCGGCGAGACATAACAGTGATCGTCCAAGCGCACATCAAACACCGTGGTGTCTAGCTGACGGGTGTCCACCGCGACGTGCACTGCTGCGGCGATCTCTCCACCGACGGCCAGGTCGGCGACGGGACCGGTGAGGGATGGGGGGAGATTTGTGCGGATTCCGTCGCAGCCGGTGCGGTCCATGCGGAGGTTAACATCCAGCGCGACGTGCTCTTGCGAGCGCTCAGCCCAGCCAGAGATCACGCCCTGCACGTGGTTGACCGTGACGGTAAGCCCACTTGTTTGCACGCGGTGATGCACCCGATCAATCAACGCGGTCCCTCGCAAAGAGACCGACAGGCCCACCACGGGATCGTGCGAGAGCTTGGGGTGATAGAGCCCAAAGTTTTCGAGTGAGCACTCACCCGTTGCTTCAATCGCGCCGTCTTGCGTTGGGATAATCTGCGCACTCAAGCGCACCCTCCCCTGCTCGACTCCGTGCCAAGGGACGCCATGAATCCACCGCGCGACCTCACGCAACGGAAGTGATTCACCCTGCGCATTCACAGACCAACGAGCCGCTGGGCCTGGACCATGTGCGCCTACACTCACGCCGGGACGGTTCACGGTGACATCCAGCGCGGGGCCTGCGTTGGGATCCCCCAAGCGTGCATGCGCCTCGCTCACTTGACCGTGATCCACCGTGACAGTGAACGACGCTGGCGTAAGATTGGCAATCTCTTGCGAGCCCCTTCGAAGCGCTACCGTCCCACCGCGCGTCACGATCATCCACGACGTGGGAATTCGAAACAACGGCTCTCGCGTGGGACGAAGCTGCTCACGAACCGTTGGCTCAGCGCTCGCAGCGGGTCGCTCGGGCGTCGTGTTTGACAGCGTACGAAGCAGCTCAATCAGCCCGAGAACTGAGCTCGCGCGCTCATCGATGTCTTCGGTGTTGATCGTGGAGCGAAAGTTCTCACACTCAATCCGGCCTTGAGAGCCGTCGGCAGGGATCTCAACCGAGCACTGCCCGCTGCGAAAGGTGCTGATCGGCCCCATGGTGAGACCGATATTTTCCCAGCGAATTTGCAGTGCACTTTCGCGACGCCACTCAGCCGAGCCGTTGCTCAGCGCCGCATCTACCATCGGCGCCACGACCGCTTGAACGCTCACTTGATGCACTGAGCACTGCGTGAGCTTGATTTTTGACTGCCGTGCCGGATCGTCGGGATTGCTCGCGTGCGACTCGTCGCGCCACTGACGGACCTCGCGCACAACATCTGCGAGCGCGTGTGTATCGGTGACAACCACGCCATCGATGGTGAGCGCGACGTCCAATGGTTGCTTACCGAAGACCGCGTCCCACCAACTGAACTGCGCGTGCACCGTTTGCACGGTGAAGGACACTCCGCCGCTCACACCCGTCGCGGTCACACCCGTCGCGGTCACGCCATCACGACCAGGAGAGAGCTTGGCCACGGTGCATGTCCCGTGAACCGCGCGCGCGCACCGACGCTCGATGCTGGACTTGCTGCGGCTCACTGCGATTGGCCACGCGACGGCAGCGAGTGCGAAAATCCCAACGCACACCGCCACAGCTATCACCAAGAATCGACGACTACGAGTCACGTAACACTCTCTTACTGATTGCCGCGAAAAATGCCACTAACTCGCGGAATATTGAGCATAACGCCGATGGGACGCTTGGGACTTCCCCAAAAATTTGCAGCGCGTACGCGCGCCGTCAGCGACCGGGGTGACTGCGTACAACATGTTCGAGGGGACGCAAAAATCGGAGAAATCCGGCGGGGCTGACCACTCTGGTCTTGAATTGCGCAGGCTTTCACGTAGGTTTCGCCCGTTTTGCGGCGCTGAATCAATATCTCCGCGAACCCATCTTTTACCGAAGGAAAGCATCGTGGACGTACTCACCGCACTAAGCAATCACTCTGACTATTCACGCAACCAGCTTCAGCTCATTGTCTCGGCATGGGTTCTCAGCGGCGCCACTGAAAAGGCCAGCAAGATCTCTCTGTCCGACGGACACGTTCCAGAGGGGGATTACAACAAGCAGTCTTTGTACTCGCTGCTGTATGCGCTCTATCGCTCGATGGGCGAAGTGAAGTCAGAGAACAACACGCGGTACGAGTTTACGTTTAACACCTGGGGCTATGCGTGGCCAAAGGCATGGGGCCCAAGCCCAATCAACCCAGCAGATCCACAGAAGTACGGCCGCAACGCGTACTCGGGTCTGTATCACTTCAAAGAAGTGCAAGACTACGTCGCTGCCCGCAACGGCAAAGTGCACGTGGTTGAGATGGGCTGTGGGACAGGCGCAGGGGCTCACCATGTGTGCTCAAACGTGCTGAAAGACTGCACGTACGAGGCGATTGATATGCAAGAGGCCGGTGTTGCCACTTGTCGTCGCAAGTTTGTTCCGACGCTGGCAGGACGCTTGATTGCAACGTGCGCAGATGCGACCACGATCAACCGCCCAGATGGCTGTGCGGACATTGTTGCCGTCAACGAGACACACGTCACCGAGATGACCGGCGTGGTCACCGCTGAGGACGAGCGCTTCTTTATGCGCGCGCACCAGCTGCTCAAAGTGGGCGGGTTCATTGTGTGGGGCAACGCGATTCCCGATCCAACCTGGGATGCGTGCTTCAAGTACTTGGAGAGCATCGGGTTTGAGCTTCGTGAGCAGTGCGATGTGACCAAAGAGGCTGTCCAAGCTCGTGACGAAGACAAGGCACGCATTGATATCTATGTGCAGCAGTGTCTTGAGACCTTCGTTGGGTTTAAGATCCCTGTGTTGGGTGCACGCAAAGCCGCAGAGGCAGACGTCGCACTGAAGAACTTCGCACGCAATCCCAACACCCGGTTGTATGACAACATGGTCGATGGGACCGACAGCTACCGCGTGCTGTACTTGAAGAAGCGCGCTTAATTCTCAGCGATTGTTACATCCCGGGGATACACGCACGGCCGAAGCTATAGCCCCACATGGCTGAGCGGATGCCGTCGCGGGCGACAAAGACAAGCTCGCGGCCGTTGACTACGGTGGCGGCGAGTTTGCCTTCGATGTTGGGCGCCATCATGAGGTCCGTGGGTGCGACGCGGATGGTTCCATCGGGTGCGACCACTGCGACACGGACACGCGCACGCGCGTCAACACCGCGACGCCACAACAACGCAGCGCCACCATACGCGGGGACTACAGTGACCTGCGTGGGGCCTTCGCCAGAGAAGGTCTCAAGCTCTTGATCGAGCCGTAAGCGGTAGTCCAAGCCCGCGACAGTGACGTGGACTTCGGTCGTTCCACCTGCGATTTGCCTGGACCAAGCGGCGATGACGCCGTCACCCACTTGCACCACATCGTCGAGAGTTGGGACGTTGCTCCCAGCCACCTCAAACGTCATCGGGCTCTCAACCTGCCCCGTCGCCGAAAACGGAACGAACCCCAATCGCCCCTCGCGCCGGTACACATACAACGCACCACCATCAAACCGCGCACGCAACCGAGGATCAAACGGGTCCTGTGGCCAAATCGCTGTGAGCACGTTATCCGTGGGACGAAGGTTTGCCCCCATGTTGTCTAACAACACCGACACCGGAGCGGCCACCACGAGCCCTCCGGCACCAATGGACTGAATCTGTGCGCCCACCGCCAAAATACCCGTACTGATCGGCACCGAGTCCGGCAACGAGTATCTGTCACGCGTTATAACATCTCGCATGAAGGTCCCATCCGCCGACAAAAACGAGCTGTGAACTCTCAGCAAAAAATCAGCCGAACTTGCACTTCCACGCACCTCTTCAAACATCGCATACACGCCATTGGCCGTGCGATGCAGCCTCGCTTGCGAGGGGCTTGTGCGCGTGGGGGCGCCCTCAAAGAGCGTCACTGCGGGACGCGGTGTCCCGTCTTGCATCAGCGGAATCACCACCGACCGATCCGCGATCGTGGTCACATTGCGACCCCCGTCCCGCGCCGCGTCGGGGACGCCACCATCCACAACGTTGTTGTCCACCTCTTCAACGTACCGCGCGCTGACCAAAAACCCGTTGTCTAGGGTTATCAAAGACACCGGATCCGCCACTCGCTGCCCACCAGGATTGTCCAGGACGTGCCGAACCGTCGCCATGGTCATACAGCCCGGAAGAGGCCCCGCGTCGTAGGGTTGCACATCCGCCACGCGAACGTCCACCGAGGGGACATCCACCGGCGGGGACACCATGTCCGAGCCCACCGTAGGGACATCGGCCACAGCCCCATCGCCATTGGGGGTCCCGCCACCGCACGCGATGAGCGAAAATCCAGCAAAACCAACGACCGATACCAAACCCACCGCGCGTGACGCGAGGCTGTCAAGAGACTTTTCTGTTATTACCATAGTGAACTCAAAGCAATCTTTGACCGCACTATAGCTAATTCCTATTGGCATTGCGAATCAGAGCCGTCCACGGTAGTTGAACCCGCAACGGATTCGATGTTCGCCCAGACAGTCTCTGGGAGAAAAGCGGGACCGAACCATTTTTCGAACAACGGAGTGAATGTCATGGCCTTCGAAGCAAAAAATTTCGACAATCTTTTGGGCGGCAACGCAAAGGGACTCAGCGATCTTCAACTCAAAGCACACTTCACGCTCTACCAAGGGTATGTGAAGAAGCTTAACGAGATCCGCGAGAAGCTCTCGACCGCAGACCGCGGTGCACCCAACTACTCGTTTAACGAGTT
This sequence comes from Myxococcales bacterium, assembly GCA_031386385.1. Lineage (GTDB taxonomy): Bacteria > Myxococcota_A > Polyangia > Polyangiales > JANNCG01. Next base: position 18,238 of record JANNCG010001056.1, on the reverse strand, counting down.
CAGCGAGCTCAAGCGCCGCGAGCCCGTAGCCTACAACGGCACAGTCCTTCACGAGCTGTACTTTGAGAACCTCGGCAACGGCTCAACGCAAGCAAATGACGCGACAAAAGCCGCCATCACCGACAGCTTCGGGAGCTTTGACAACTGGCTCGCAGACGCAAAAGCGGTGCTGCTCTCGGGCCACGGCTGGCTCCTCACGGTGCAGGATCCAATGACCGGCAAGCTGCTCAATAACTTCGTGAAGAGCGAGCACGACCACGGCGTGTTTGTGGGCTGCCGTCCGGTGATCGTTGTGGACGCATGGGAGCACGCGTACTTCGCGGACTACCAGACCAAGAAGGGCGACTACGTCGCAAACGCGCTCAGCGGTCTGAACTGGGACAAAATCGGCGAGCGCGTCGCAGCGAAGTAAGGCGCTGAGGCAAGACCTCCGCGCAAGAGCCTTCGCGCAATGAGCGGCTGCGCTGAGGCAAGACCTCCGCGCAAGTGCCTTCGCGAAGCGCTCAGGGACCCCTCGTCATGAGGCATTCCTCGGGGTTCGTGGGAGGTGCTCTTGCTGTACCAAACGCGTGCGGTCGCTCAAGCACACTTAAACTCAAACGATCTACGATCGCTTCTTTTCACAGACCCGCTAAGACTCTACGCGCACCGCATGTCCAACCTCCGCCCTGATGAATGCTGCGAACAGAGTGAGAGCTCACTCGAGAAATACGTCAGCCGCTTTTGTCGCTGTCACTGCTCGGGTGAGCCAGGATTGCAGTTTTGTTGTGTCATGGCATTGGTTGATGCGTTGTGATGCGGCCTTGCTGGGTGTGAGCCTTCGCGTCTTGAGGACCGCACAGAGCGCTTCGCGAAGTCCTTCAGCTTTGCCACTGGCTTTACCCTCAGCTTTACCCTTGGCTTTGCCTTTGGCCACAGCCTCGTCAATATACAGCTCTAACACGTTGCGAGATCTCTCGCTCTTCTCGGTCTTCATCGCGGCAAAAATCCTTTCTGCAACCTGTGGTTGTAAGAAGCTAAGTATTGCGCGAACTGCGCTGCTGCGCAACGCGTTCTCATGACTGGCGCGGCCGTCCGTGACGGGAGTATTCGAAAGCAAGAGTCCCGCCACAGCGCGATACGCAATGGCCTCGGCGTGCTTGTTGGTGCGGTGATGCACGGACCACGCAGCGAGCAAGCCGGCGAGCGGACTCGGCGACGCAAGAAGCTGCTCGATGATCGGAGCATTAAGCAAGATCACAATTGGCGCAAATGATGAAGTGCTCCCGAGCGGTCCCGTCGACGCGGACAACTCACGGATCCATTTGGCCACGGCACGCGAGTGCGTGACGATGACGAGATCGCCCGTGCACTTTCGCTGATGATTGAGCATCGCGATAAGAACTGGCCAGCTCGTGGCATTCGCGTGATCGATGTTTCGCTGCACCTCCAGCGCAACCCAGTAGCCGTGCTTGCGCTCGGCAAACAATAGGTCTGGGTGATATTGCATAGGCTTCACGCTGCGCACGGTGCTGTCGGCGAGCTTGGGCAATTGGATGGGACACTCGGGTCGCGCGATGGAGAGCAGGCACTGCAGCTGCGTGGGATGGGCGCCAATAAACTTTACGAGTTCTTCGTGGGGGGTTGAGGGCATTCGTGGTGGACCTTCGGTGCAAAGCGATTGAAACCGGCAATTGCAACGATGACGCCATTGAAGGGGCGAACGAACGAATGGGGGGATTGCGTGAGAATTGCTGAGGATTGTGGCAATACGGTGGGTGTTGCGGTGACGAACACGTGGCGGTCTAAGCGCAAACCACCATGGTGGGACATGGCGGCCACCATGGTGGGACCTGGCGGCCGCCATGGCGGTGCCAAGCACGCTTAGCCGTGAAGAACGTCCAACGACGCGAGCATGGGCTCGGCGGACCGCCCGCTCGTTCGTCCTCGCGATTTTACTCAGTGGCACTAATGGCCGACACTCGGCCACAAACGCCACTAGCCTCGCGTAGGCGGGAGGTGATTCGTGTTACCGGCAGAGCACCGAAAGCTGATCTGAGTTTTGTGGCTCTAGGTACATAGTCAGTGGGTGGTTGCCAATCACACATCGTTGGCTGGCTATCAGACGCGAACCATTGAGGCGCTCAAGTCGACACTCACCCGCCAATGAGAAAAGATAAAACCGAGACGCGTAGTTGAATGTGTCCGTCGTCGTAAGATCACGAGGCAAAAAGACGGGATCAAATTGGGCAACGAACGCCGTGCCACATCGCAGTTGAATTTGGTTTGTGTAAGGATGCATGCCCTGTCCGTCATTGCCCCAGTTAACCGTCACAACTTGCGTTGGGTGTACACGACTTAAGAGCTGTGGCGAAGCCCAGCGCCAAGCCACCACCACACCAACGAATGCGTTGAGGACAATTAGAACGAGTCGCCCTCGCGATCGAGGAGATGGCTTCCCGGTTGGGACGGATGTGGATGGTGGCGGCACCTGCTTCAATGCCTTCCTCCTAGAACGGGGCATTTCAGTGCAGAAATACCGTACTCATTAGCCACACAGACAATAGTGAGCAACCCAGTTTGAATGCGAGAAGAAATCACTACCATCGCCCTGACTCAACAGCTTCAAACGAACGCCAACGGTCGTGTGGGTTTGTTCGCGGGAAAAGGACGAGCTCTCTGGCGAGGACTGCGCTTCGGCAACGTGAGATACAGTCTTGTTTGTTCTCTGCGGTCGACCCAATGGACCTTCCCGTTGCGTTGTTGCACAGGTCTTGTCCACGCTGTAGGGTTTCATCTTCGTTTAGCGCGTGATCTGACATCTCGTGTATAGCTCCACCAATGTGAGCGGCGAGCGAGGTGCCCGCGATGGTCATGGAACAACTCCAAACACAGTGCCTAAACGCGTCGTTGGGTGACGCCGCGCCAGGCCATGCAGCGGAGACAATAGGAGGAGCGCCACCGACGACAGTCTCAAATCGCTGATTTGCATAGATGCTTGCTGGATTGGCTTGATCGCCTGGCAGCCCGCTCGCAGGACCAGTCTCAGGAAAATTCACTTGGGCATCATGAAAGATCGTATTTGCTCCAAAATATCCAACAATGAGTCCACGAGTCACAACGATGGCTCCGACTGCTGCGACGCTAGCCAGAAACGGGACAACCCACGCCCCATTCGCATCCACCATCTCGCTCGGCTGATGCCCAGCGTAGCCAAACCACGGGGTGATTCCCTCGACGCCCGCGATGCGACCGTAGCCCAAGAGTGGCTCGCCCTGCCGATAGCCGCCGAAGCCCGGCTCATACACACGCGCGTGGTTCGCCACGAGTGCGCTCATCGGTGCGCTCACGCTTCCCCCGACCCACTGCATATCCGTCCCATTGTCCTCCCACTGACCCGGAAACCGCAGCCGCACCACCTCGCCCCCATTGAGCTCAGGCCGCAACGAAGGCGGTCCCGCGAGAAATGGCTCTGTCGTCGCGCGGTACTTCACCTGCGGATTAAGATGGCTCAGATCGACCTTCACCGCGAGCCGAGGAGTGCCCGTTTGGTCATTGTAAAAATAACTTATATCGGTCCAAGCACCCACATCGAACACGTAGCGAGCGACGGGCTCGTTCTCGATCCAGAAGATCGGCTCCGCTCGTGTTGTGGTCACGCCCCTAGTTTGCCTGGTCGTGAACGCACCCAGATTGCGACCCTGCAAATCGTAGAAGAAAAGCTCACTGATCGTGTCGCCATTGGGCAAGCTCTGCACACGCATGCGGCGCCGTCCCGAATGGTCGTACGAGAAGTTAGAAGTGGTCCCGCCCCGCCCGTCGAAGGTTTGCACTTGAGAGGTTCGCCCACTCGCATAGTAAAACGAGATGCGCGAGACATTGGGCTCTGCGGCGCCATTCCAATTGCGCCACTCGGCGAAACGCTGGCCAGGGCCACCAAAACCTGAAGCCCCATTGCCCCACATTATGTTCATTGGCAGACCTGCGTTCCAATCAGCGCGGGTCCATGAGTGCACGCGCATCGGGTTAGTGTTGCCCATCGCTGGACCGTAGTTAAACGTGTGCGTCACGTTGGCGAGATCGCGCGAGTGCGACGTCAGGCGATTGCCACGCGAATCATAGGTGTACCGCGCGACTCGGTGCGGGTTTGCAGCATCGCAGTCCGCCCCCAGTGTGTCAGTGGCACACGTGAGCCGACCGACGGAATCGTAGGTAAAAAACGCCGATGGCAACCCAAATCCGCCTACTTCAACGTTGTCAATCCCGGCCAATTGACCGCTATCTTGATACGAATAGGTATAGTCTCCAAGCGATGTGTTGGCGTTGCTGCCCGATCGCCACCTCGTACGTGCCAGCCGCCCATCGAGCCTAAAATCTCGCTCAACCGATGGATTCACTGGTATCGCCGCAGCCCCGTGTTGGTGGTACCACATCTTGCTAATCGCGCCGCCGTGGCGCTCAACGCGGTCGACTAGAGATCTATCGAAGCCGCCGAAAAACCAATTTTCAAGCCGCGAGACCTGGTGATTGTCCGCGTCGCCTGTCCCAGCGTAGACGTAGTGAGCGGAATCGCCCGTGCCGAGTGGATAGTCGATGTCGGTCAGTCGGCCAGCGGTGTCGAACTGGTACCCCGTACGAAAGTTTGTGCCAGGCTGTGTTTGCAGAGTCTCGTGAGCGACCTGTCCCTGGGTTGTGTAGCCGTAGAATGTCTTGAGCACCCCGGCGGACCATGTGCTCTCGGCAAGCGCAAGCCGGCCCGTCAGGTTTTTGCAGTCCGTTGCGGATGGGCACGAAATCCCGACCGGCAACACATCCCAAGCGAAGCGTTGATCGTCACCAAATTGAGCCATCCCAATCGCATCCGCGTCGCGGTTAATCGTGAGCACCCGTCCTGCGCGATCGTATGAATACACAGTACGTGTACTATCTGTTTCAAGTTGTTCTGATAACCTACCATGCTCAACAGTGACGTACTGCGAGACGTCCCAAACCCCACCGACATTGCGACCTTTTGTCACGCTCTGGACCCGAGACCGGGAGTCGTACACATACTGAGTCTCGTTGCCAAGCATGTCGCGGGTCGACGAGACTCGATCTTGAGTATCATAGGTGATGGTTTCTCTTTCGGCGACAGACTGTGCGTTGAGCACCTCGCCGATACGGCCATGATCATCGCGGCGCGCAGCGTTTGAAAAAATCGGAAAGTCCGCTGCAGGCACGTGGTGAGTGATCAGTCGAAGCTGGCTTCTCCCGGGAGACGAGACGCATCCCTGGACGGTGATAGATGTGACTGCCCCCGCATCTCGATGGGCCGAAGCCGAGCAGACCCTTGTCCCGCTCGTCGTTGCGATGCACGCGTTGTGAGCGCTGCGCGTTGAGCGCAAGTCGAACCTTAGTGGCACTAATGGCCGACACTCGGCCACAAACGCCACTGGCATCGGCCCCCCAAATTTGCCAGCACCCTAATTCGCAGTTCGCTCCGTGATTCCCAGTCGTTTGAGCATTTTTTGTAGCCCAAATCGGGACACACCGAGCGCCACCGCAGCGCGAGTCTGATTGCCTCGGTGCTCTTTGAGCGCACGCTCAACCATCGCTCGCTCGACCTCTGCCACCGCTGCCCGCAAATCAAGTGGAGCTCGCTCAAGCGCTGCGGGGTCCAGCTCGCGTGTCACAAGCCGTGCATCCAAGTCGCTCTCGTGAATAGTCCCATCCGAGAGCAGCGCCGCGCGCTGCAGCTCGTTTTCTAGCTGTCGCACGTTGCCCGGCCACGCATAATCAATCAAGCGCACCATGGCTTTGCGGTCAATCTTCACCTCTGGGCGATGATGCTTTTGCAGCACGTGCGCCACCAACTCAGGGATGTCTTCTTTGCGCTCACGCAAGGGCGGAACCGCCAGCGTCATCACCGCCAATCGATAGTATAAATCCTCGCGAAACGTCCGCGCGGCCACCATCTGCACGACATCCCTGTGCGTCGCTGCAATGACACGAACGTCCACTTTGCGAGCGACGGTTCCGCCCACGGGGCGCACTTCGCCTTCTTGCAGCACACGAAGCAGCTTGGTCTGCATGGACTGGGACATCTCTGCGACCTCATCGAGAAAGATCGTCCCGCCGTGTGCGACCTCAAAGAGTCCCTGACGTGCGCGATCAGCGCCAGTGAAGGCCCCTCGCAGGTGACCAAACAGCTCGCTCTCTAACAGCGCCTCGGTGAGCGCCCCACAGTTGATCGCGACGAAGGGTTTTTTCGCGCGAGGCGAGTTGGCGTGAATCGCGCGGGCGATGAGCTCTTTGCCCGTTCCGGTCTCGCCGAGAAGCAACACGCTCACGGCGGTGGCTGCGACGCGATCACAGAGTGAGAGCGTTTTGCGCATCATGTGACCACGGCCCACAATCCCCTCATAACGCCCCTTCACCTCGTCGGGAGCCGTAAGCGCCCGGCGCGTAGCTTCGAGCTCGACCCCCTGCGTGACAACACGTTTAGCGAGCTTTTTCTGCAGTCTTTCGCTCTGCCTTAGCGCTCGACGTAGGCGCGCACCGTTGCGTGCGTTGTGAATCGCGACCGCGGCAATCTCGGCAAACTCGTGCGCGACCTCAAGCGCGCTGTCGCCAAACGCGCCGACCTTAAATCGGTCATCGACATAAATCGTCCCACACGAATGCCCATGAATCACCAACGGAACCGCCAGCACCGACCGCAACTGCAGCGACGCCACGCTCTCAAACGTGCTCAACCGCCGATCACTGCTCGCGTCCACACTGAACAGCGCCTCGCCCGTTTTGGCCACCCGCTCAGCGATGGACCGCGACGGAGAGGTCTCATCGTCCGCGAGATCACTGCGGCCAAACTTGCGTGCGGTGCGCACACGAAGCGCTCCATCAGGCGCGGCCAAGAGCAAAAATCCACGCGATCCGCCGGTGAGCTCGACCACTGCGTCCATGATTCGCTCAAGCAACGGACGCAATCGCGTCTCAGAGTTAAGCTCACGCGCGATCTCTGCCAACCGCCGCCAGCGCAGCTCGCCTCCGCTCGGCTCAGCCGTAGTCATCAAGGCGAGCGTCCCGCTCTCTAACCGATGCGCGTCTCTAAACAGCCCAACGTTGGCCTCTGAGAGCGTCGCCGCAAGCGCGTTAATCTTTGCATCAAACTGTGATTTTGCACGACGAAACGCACTCTCGCTCTGCCTCTGTGCCGCTCGAACGCCCCACTGAAGCACCCACAAATCAAGCTGCGCGACCTCCTGTGAAGCCAGCGCTTCTTTGGCCCGCTCGACCGCCGTGTGTTGTGAGCTCTCGTCAAGCGCCACGCTCGCGATCGCGTCTGCGACCAAGGCCGTCAACCCCGTGGACGGGAGGTTTAGCGCCTTGAGCTCAGCGAGGGCGAGCCGGATTCCGTTGCTATCATTGCCTTGTGCCGAGGCGACCAACGCGTGCAAAAAGAGTTCTTCTGCCAGCTCTGTTCGGCCCTGTTCGCGCTCGGCACTGGCGAGCACAACAAGCGCATCTGCGAGCGGTTTTCCGGACAATTTTGACTCAGCAAAGGTCATCTTGGCCATCGCGATCGAGTGAGGATCTCCCACTCTCACGGCCACCGCTTCAGCTTGCATGGCAAGCGCGTGAGCACGACCGCGATCACCGAGAAATGCCTCAAGTGAGGCCAGGTTCACGAGTGAGCGTGCAAACTCAAACGGCGAACCAAACGCAGCGAGTGACCGAACCGCCCGATCAAACCAGGATTTTGCTGAACCAAGCGATCCGCACACAAGCTCAGCGCCTCCCATGTTCGCAGCGTACGTTGCCGCAGACCGAAGGTCTCCTGCCCCGTCGGCCATCGTCCACGCCTCAGAATACTTACTGCGCGCGCCTCGATGATCGTCTTGTGCCTGCAACACCATCGCCGTCATCGACGCAACGCGCGCGATCACCCGTGGCTCATCGCAACGCGCAACCAGCGGACCTAGGTCTGTGAGCGTGCGCTGTGCAAGGACGGCATCGCCGAGATTCAACTGCGCAATGGCTAGCGTTTCTCCGCGCCGAATACGCGTCGCGTCCGCAAACTGATCCCATGTCTCTTGATCGCTCAGCAGTGAGAGCGCTGCGGTCCATTCGCCTCTCTCGATGCAACCACGCGCTTCAATCACGCGCGCGACGGCACGCACGGCGATCGATGGGCTCACCGCAAGCTGCTCAAGCAAGCTCGCTACCTCCGTTGACTCTCCACTCAACCGAAGGACATCTGTTTGCAGCAATAGGGTCTCTGCGTCTTGCGGCAACGAGCTCAATACCTGCAGTGCCTCTGCGCTATGCCCTCCCCACATCAACGCCCGGGTCAGCCCGAGTGAGAGATTTTTTTCACCCGGCCGACAGACAGTCGCGAGCCGCAGCCACTCGATTCTGGCCGCAGCACTCTGTCCAGCCTGTCGCGCGAGCTCGATGGCAACGGTCGCCGCGCGCTCACGCAGCATCGGGTCAGCACTAAAATAGCAAGCTAGGGCCTCAGCGATCGCCGTCAGCCCTCCGGTGGCGCGATGCAATGCAAGCACCGCGTCCGCTGCGGCGGACACCGATAGAGTCGGAAGCTCAGTGAGCTCGGCGATCGAGACGGGCGACTCTAGCGAGAGCCACATGACCCCTGCACGATTTTCAATCTTCGCGATTGCACGCGCCGCGAGCTGTGCTCCAAGCTGACGCAGCTCTGCCATGTGTTGTGAAAACTCAGCCAAAGGCCAGGGCTCGTGGCTTATCGCCAGCTTGAGAAACAACGCTCGTTCTGCGCCCGAGAGCGCATAGTACACCGCAGCAGCGGAGCCCGCTCGAGCGTCAATTTTGGCCAACTCGCTCTTGGTGGCCGTCGCCGCAAGCTCTGGCGAGAGCGCTCGCAGCAATCGCACGCACCGTCCGGGCAGACCATCGCTCGCCGAAAAGTATGCCTCATCGACCGCAGGTCCACTCACTGCACGTCCGAGAACCGACCGCACAAGACCTGCGATTTGTTCGCGATCCAGCGGCCTCAACTCAATCGCCAGATACCCCGACGGCACGCTCTGCTCAGCGCTCGTTGCCAGCACAAAAAGCGGCGCAAACGCGGTGCTCTCTTCAATTTTGCGCAGGCGCTCAATCGCCTCGGCATGCTTGGTGAGCTGTGCAGAGTCCGCGTCGTGCTGCAGCAAAACGGTCGGTCCGTCGAGGGAGTCGACGTGATCGACAAGCGTGAGAGTCTTACCCTTCGCAGCGCAGATGACCCGAGCAACACGGAGGATCTCTTGCACAAATCGCGCGCGACCCGAGCCCTCACGACCAGTGACAACAATCCCCACTGCGCTTCGCTCGTTGAGCACTCGCAGCAGGGCGTGTTTTGCCCGCTCAAGTTCGGCGTTTCGACCGAAAAATACCAGCGATCCCTCATCGCGCGGTTCGCTCGCTTTCGCACGCGCCCGCTGCGGGGCGGTCAGCCACGGACCCACGTCACGGTTCAACCGTGCCATCAGCGTTTGAGCAGAACCTCGCGCGTTGGGCTCTTGAGACAACAGCGGCAACAGCGCTGGGAGCAAACTGGCAGGAATCTTCTCACGCACCGATCCCCGGACGTTGAGCCCCGCAGCGAGAGCATCAAGCAACGCCTCCCGCTGCTGCGCATGCTCAACAAACGGATGTCCTTGAGTCAACGTCAACACCGCCGTCACCCCAAGCGAAAACATATCACTGGCGCAAGAGCGCTCGCCTGCAAACGCTTCGGGGGCCAAAAAAGCCAGCGTCCCCGCGATGCTCTGCTGCTGCGCTTCGCCAGCGAACCCGAGATCGACGAGCCACGCGCGCGAAGGATTCATCAGGATATTTGCAGGCTTGATGTCGCCATGAACCATTCCCCTGTCGTGCAGCGCAGTGAGGGCGTCGGCACAATCGAACAGGGCGCGCACAACGGCCGCTGGGTCTTGCTCGCGATCAAGGGTGGTGCCCGTGATGCGCTCTGAGACCAGGACCACCGACCCGTTGTGTGTTGTCACACCGATGGCCTTTGGCAGCGAACGATGAGCAACCTGCGTGAGCGCCGCAAACTCACTTTGGGCTTCGTGGTGCGAGGTAAACTTCAGCGCGCAGAGGGTTCCATCGCGCAAGTCCAGCCCCTCCCATACTGTCCCTTGAGCACCCGCGCCGAGGGGGGCGGTGAGGCGGTAGCGATCGGCGATCAACGTTCCTGCTGCGAATTGCTCACGAGCCATCGGCGGTTTTATTCCTTTTCGGAGGTCAAGGGGACGGTAAGGCTGCGATGTGGCGAGTGACAACTGAATTGTCGAGTAGCTGTTCTTCACCGCCAACACGGTTGGCACAACAGACATATTATTCAATAAATTCAATGAATACGTACTCGTCCAGTCAAGATCTTTCATTGTCAATTATGTTGTCACTGCAAGGTCGTTGCAAGAGGTGAGCGTGCAGGTACACTCAGCCCCTGTGCACACCGAACGATGGGCGATCGCGCTCTCTTCTTGCGTCGCTCTCGGGATGGCCCTTTCGCTTCTGCCGCCCGGCGGAGCCCCGGCGCGCGGGCTTCGTGTCGAGAGTCTCGGTCCCATCGTACAGGGTCGCCCCACCTTACTTCGTGTTTCGATTGAAGACGCCGCCACGCGCAGTTGGCGTGCTCCATCGCAGGCGCGCGCCACGCTCACCCTACAGTCACCACATCACTCGCAAACAATAGACCAGAGCACACAGGGTCGCGGTGCGTGGTTGTTGATGCAGGTGCCGCCCGCAGAGGGCGCAGAGGTCGGCGCTCGTGAGCACTTCGCCGTCGAAGCAGAAGGGTACAGCACCGCGTTTGAGGCAACGCTCGCAGCACCGCCAAGCGCGACCGTGGAGAGAGCAGAATCGGCGCTTCTACGGCCTGGAGAGTATAGCGTCCGGATCGAAGGAGGCGTGTTGACGCCGGAGGTTCCCTCGGTGATGGTGGTCACTGGGGGAGTGAGTCAAGCAGGAAATTTGCTGCAAATTCAAGCAACCGATCCGAGCTTTTTGCTCTCGCCCGAGCGCGTGACCCTCGACACTTGTGGGACTGCCGTTTTGTACGCTCGGCCCGCTGGACTGTCCGCGGCGATGACCCTTACGGCCAACGGCGAGACCAAACAGATAGCGCTCACCCTCGCGCCCGGCGCGTTGGTCAGCAAGCTCGAAGACACCTACGCCACCATTGCGCACGCTCTTGGCGGAATCACGGCGTACGTGATCATGGGAGATGACCGAGGACCCACAGAGTGGCGCTCAATGCCCCTTGAGACAGCTTCAGATCGAGCCGTCCAAGCGCGCGTTGTGCTCCCATCACCTATCCGATGGTTTGCCACCTCGGCCTCGCCCGAGTTTGATCACTTGTCAGGCGCGTGGCGTGAGCCGTTGCCGGTGCAACCAGGAGGTACACTTCGCAATCCAGTCCTGTGCACCGAGACAGAGACTGGAAGACTCTTGGCGAGAATCAGTCGCGAATTACCAACACTTCCGTCATTTGTTCTGCGCGCAGATGGCGCACAAAACGCGCTCGGCTCGCGCGATGTGCGTAGGCAACGATGGCAAACAATGGCCCTGACGTTGAGCGTGGTCGGGCTGGTTGCGCTCTCGGTCTTGATGCTCTTCGCGGTGTACCGAGCACGTCGAGTAGACGCCAGCATTGCGGCGCAGAACAGCAGCTACGGCGTTGTCATCAAGAGCGCAGTGGCCCTGCTCGCCATGGGTGTTGCGCTCTTGCTGTTAGTGCAGCTTCGAAGGGGATAAAACTACGCGTCTGCGCGAGCAAAGAGCAGCAGGACCGACGCATCTGCGTCACGCCACTCAACGAAGCCGCCACATGCGGCCACGATGGCCTCTGCGAGCTGAATGCGGGACTGAATTTTTTCGGCACTTGCGGTAAGATTTTTGCGAATGGGTCGAATCAACACTTGCACGTCAGCCTCAAGTTCGCTCACCTCAATGAACAGCGGAACAATGGTCGCCATCGATTGTGTGGCCGCGTCCACCATCAACGCGAGTGCACGCGCAGGGTCTCCCCCTTCAGAGCGAACCACCGCTGAAACTGCACCGGAAACCTTCATCGGCAAGCTTCGATCTGCCAGCTTCGGACCCAACGCACGCCGGAGCAACCCAGACATAGAAGCCGTCGTGGGAGGAGCCTCGTCTTTGACCACTTGCTGCAGCCCATCAATGACATCGCGCACTTGGGTTGTGAGCCGCTCAGCGTCACCCGTGAGGGCGTCACGAAGTTTTTGAGCCGTGACGGCGGCAACCTCGCCCGTAGAAGCTCCCGTTTGTGATGTGCGTCGGGACGTCCCTGAAGCCCCATCGTCGGTGACCGCATAAATCCAAAGCGGTCGGTGTGTTGACGGTTCGGTCACTCGGAGCCAACGAAGCGTCAAGGCAAGCGGTCGGCTGTCCGTGCGTACCATCTCGACAAACTCTTCGCCCCGCGGCTGCTCGGACCGAACAACGCGCGTGAGCATTGCGATGCCAGAGATCGAGCTCTGTCCTGCAAATCCCTGCGACCAGTGACGGCCGTTGAGCATCGCGACCGAGACTCCCAACATCGTCTCAAATGGCTCGTTGGACCCCACCAAGAGCCCGTCCTCATCGACCATAAACGTTGGCACAGGAAGCAGTTGAAGTGCAGCATTTGTCCCCGTCATTGGCGACAGCGGCCGCAGTCGATTGGAGCCAGACGGAAAGTCGCGACTCATGAGAGATCGCCCGTTCTCTCGTTGTACAAAGATCCCACAGTTTTTCGGTCCCTTCTTTTCTGTCAATCATTTAGCATTGGGCATTCGTCAGTTGCAACGTCGAAGAAGCACTTTGCTCTGGATTGTCCCAGGTTTGCCGCCTAAAATAACTACGTTCTGGAGTCCCCATCGATGTCATCACGCATTTTGCTAGTTGTTTCGGATCTCGAATACCAAACACAAATCGTGCGTGCGCTGCGCGCTCGGGGCATTGGGGTGGACCCGTTCAACTGTGCAACCGCGGTGAGAAATATCGAGCCATCGCGCGTCGCGTGGTCTCGGGCGTTGATCGCTTTGCACCTCCCCGACGACGACGGGACCTCGCTCGGTGCCTGGCTTGTTGAGCACTCTCCAAAAATGCTTCTAAACTTTTTGTGTAGCAGCACCAATGCAGAGACACTCTCCCGCGCTCAGAATCTCGGGACGGTATTGTGGCAGCCCATTGGGATGGGACCATTGTGCGAGCAGTTCACGCGAGCGGTGAGGCCATCGGGGCTGTATATGAAAAAGTCGGTTCCGCCATCGGCGCTCAAGCCATCGGGCACGCTGTCGCTCACTGGGACCGACGAGCATGCGATGAGCGATATAAACGACGTTGACCTGACAAAAGGCACACCGTCGCGCTAGTCTATTGATTGAGCAGAAGCGCTGCGGTGACCGCCAGCGGAGTCGCCAGCTCGGTCATTCGCTGTTGTCGCCGAAGTTTCAGCCAACGTGCAGTAGGCTTTACCACTACGCCGCCGGGACGGATCACTTCCATCGCTGTGACAGCATCGTTAAACGCCCCCAGCAACGACTGAACTGGCTGGAGGCGCTCGCGCCAGATGACCTGTGATGACTTCAGCGCACCACCGCAAACGTCAATCACATCGCGAACCCGACGAAGCTGCCGACGAACGTTGTGATAGCCCTCATCGACGGTCAAGTCTCCCTGCAGTCGCTCACGCACACGGCGAAGCTCACGACGAAAAAATCTCTCCGCTGATGCGCCCGCCAGCACTGCCGGAACATCGAGCGGCGCGACCCACTCCGCACGAATCCGGCGCAGCGAGTGCTCAATTGAAGTCAGTTTTGCCGCTAATTTTGCAGACTTAAAGTACCTCACCATCAACTCAACTTGCGAGCGTCGAGCGGCCAGAACAACTGTCTTTGCCTTCTCAGCGGATACCCCTTTGGGAGCTCGCTTGATCAGCAACGCCATCACCACATCCGCATCCCGCACGGGCCCCACCACCTCGTTAAGTTCGCGGAGATCTAAGACTGCTTGGGTTAACTCTGGGTCAATCACCTCTCGCGCCAACCACCGCAGCGCCGTTCGAGTGCGGCGAAGAGCCAAGCGAAGCTCGTGAACACCTTCAATGTCTTTGTCGCGGACGCATTCATCTTCCATCGAGCGCACGCGGGCAAACCAGTCGAGCGCGGTGCGGGCGGCCTCTGGGACCGCAGGAAGTGTCGGTTTTGCCTGCAAAATATCTGGTCTCTCGCCGATTACACACAGCACTTGCGCGCGCACAAATGCAGCCTTGAGCGCCGAGACGGTCGAGTCGGTCAACACCACTTGGACGTTTGGAGCCGCGCTTTGAAGCGTGAGCGAAAAAGACAACGTCTCTTCGGTTAGGACCGCGTCGATGGCACGGGCGTTGAGCGCGACGGCCTCAGTGACGACAGCGTCCATCGCGAGATCTTGCGCAGGGTTCGCGACAAAGGTCCGGCCCAGGCGAGACTGGAGCATCGCTTTTAACCGCACATGTGCGGTGCTGTTAACTTTTTTGGGAGGGGGCTTGCTGCCCGCTCGCTTGGGACGGGCGGTCCGTTTTGCCTTCGCTCGTGCTTCGGTCATTGGCCTGAGAATCTCCCAGAGACCATGCCACAGCGAGCCCAGCAGAGATACAATTGTTCTGTGACATTGTTTTGCGGAGCATTTTTCGCCTACAATCGATGATCTCTCATGCCAAATATTTTTAACTTAGGCTTTGCGCTCTGTCTTGCGGCTGCGATGTCGACAGTCGGCTGCGCGATGGGGACGGATACGCCGCCGATTAATCCGAATGTGCGAAGGGACGCTTCGGTGGACAGAGTTGTGCCGCCGACGAGTGATGTTCCGACGGTGCTGCGGATGTGTATGCCGGGTGAGAGTCGCGATTGTTACACCGGCGCAGATCCCACAGATAACGTGGGAATTTGCAGACCCGGAACGCAAACATGCACACCCGCCGGCTCTTGGGCATCGCCCTGTGTCGGTGAGCGATTGCCCGCCGCGATGGAGGTCTGCGGCAACGCGCAAGACGACGACTGCAACGGCATGAGTGACGACTCGTGTGGCGACTGCACTGCGGGAATGGCTCGACCGTGCTACACCGGCCCAGCAGGGACCAGCGGTCGTGGCATCTGTCGTGGTGGCATGCAGACTTGCGCAATGGATCGCACTTGGCCCATGGATTGTGCTGGCGAAGTGACACCCAGCGCCGCTGAAGTCTGCGGCAACATGATGGACGACAACTGCAACGGCGTCGTCGATGAGATGTGCGGTGAGTGTATGGCCGGCGAAGTGCGCCCCTGCTACTCGGGTGCCGCTGGGACCGCAGGGCGTGGCGCGTGTCGTGAAGGCACGCAGACTTGTGGCGTCGCGCGGATGTGGTTGATGACGTGTCCGGGCGAGGTTGTTCCTGCTCCGGCCGAGGTGTGTGGCAACGCGATCGACGACAACTGCAACGGACTCGTCGATGACATGTGTGGCGAATGTACCGCGGGAATGAGCCGCCCTTGTTACACCGGCCCGGCGGGCACAAGCGGCACGGGGATTTGTCGCGGCGGCACCCAGACCTGCAGCGCGGCGCGCATGTGGGGCGGATGCACGGGCGAGGTCAGACCGATGGGCGCCGAAGTGTGCGGCAACATGATGGACGACAACTGCAATGGCATGACCGACGAGATGTGCGGTGTTTGCACTGCTGGAATGCAGCGCAGCTGCTACTCAGGTCCCGCTGGAACCGCAGGAACCGGGATCTGTCGCAACGGAACGCAAACCTGTGACGCCACACGCAACTGGCCCGTGGCGTGCTCAGGCGAGGCGCTTCCCGCTGCTGCGGAAGTGTGCGGCAACATGATGGACGATAACTGCAACGGGATGACCGACGAAGGATGCATGGCTCCTGGTCCGCCAAACAACGATCGCGCCAACGCTATACTCGTAGCCCTGCGCGCAAGCGAGGTTGTCGTCAATGGGACAACCGTTGGCGCGACCCGTGACGGCCCTGCAGCGCCAGCGGGATGTGGCTGCCAGGTCTCGGGCAACGTGTGGTACCGGTTTGTTCTCGCCGAGCGCTCAATCTTTTATGCAGACACATCGGGCTCAGCATTTGACACCAGCTTGATGCTCGCCGACGGTGCGGGGTCTGCCGTCGCCGGCCTGTGCAACGACGACGCAAGCTGCAGCGTGGGCGGTTTTACCAGCGGCGTGCAGAGCATGATTGACGGTGTTTTAGCAGCTGGAACATACTACCTCTCCGTCGGTGGCTGCGGCAGCGGGACCTTCTCGCTCCACCTGCAAATGATCCCCGACAGCTTCGCACGCTTTACGTATGGGACACCCATCACAGGCACCGCGAACACCCCAAGCACTGTGCTCATCAGCGGCTCGCGCCGTGTTCCTGTCTGTAGCTTGGGACCTTCGGGCGAAGACCTTCGGTACTTCGTCACTTGTGGTACGCGTCCACAGTCGTTTTCGCTTTGTCCCACTGACGGCGGGACCTTTTCACGCCGCATTGGGGTGACTGACTACGATCCTGCGATGTCACTTTGGAGTGCAAATACAGGCGTCGAAATCGGCTGCAACGACGACGGACCGGCGATGGGCGGCATGAACTGCCAGGGCACCGGCGGTGATGCGCTCAATTTTGGCTCACGGCTCAACGCCATCGTGACCCCGCGCGGACTTGCCGCGGTGATCGTGGACGAACGTCGCAACACAAACGGGATGACCTACGTCCTGCACCACGTCGTGGCGCGGTAAGCGCTCGCCTCGCTGCGCGCTAGCCTCGCTGCGCAACGGCACCGACGGCGAGCAGCTCGGTGATTTCTACCTGCGAAAATCCAGCATCCTGCAAGATCACCGCAGTGTCCTCACCCTGCGCACGAGCCCTTACGTGAGGCAAACCTCTTTGCTCAGCTTGCTGCAACGGAGTGTAAAAATAGTGGTCCCCGTCCATCGCGAAAAACAGCCCTCGCGCTTGATGTTGGGGATCGTCCTTCAGCTCATCGGGCGTCAAGATCGGCTCGACGCAGCAGTCACGCGCGGCGCCGTACTGCGCCCACTCATCACGTGTTCGCGTGAGAAAAAGCTCAGCTAACTGAACCTTGAGTGCCCCTTGGTGGGGGCCATAGATTAACGCGTCCATCGAAGCCTCGAGACCCACGCCTTCGCAAAAGCGCTGCCAAAATTTGGGCTCAAGCGCTGCGAGCGAGACAAAGCGATCGTCTTTGGTGCGGTAGTTTGCGTACGGAGCAATCCCACCATCGAGGTAGTGCTCTCCTCGGGCCGGTGGGTGCCCTTCAGCGAGCGTTGCACCAAACGCAAAGGCTATAAGTGGCATCGCGCCTTCGGACATGGCGATGTCGAGTATGGCGCCTTCGCCGGTACGTTCGCGTGCAAAAAGAGCCGCACTGATCGCGCTGACCGCCCACAGCGCGCCGCCCGCGACGTCGGCCATTTGCGCGCCCGATACCGCTGGGGGGCGATCTGCGGGGCCTGTCACGCCTAAGACTCCGGCGCGCGCGAGATAGTTGAGATCGTGACCCGCGCGGTCTCTCAACGGGCCACTCTGTCCATAGCCCGAAATCGAACACACGATCAGCTTCGGATTGAGCTCAAGCATTTGTGTCGGGCTAAGCCCCAGCCGATCAAGAACCCCGGGACGAAAGGACTCAATCACGACATCGTAAGCTTGCAACATACGCTTTAGCGTTTGCAGACCCTGGGGGTGTTTAAGGTCCAACACCGCCGCACGTTTATCGCGATTGAGCGCTAAAAAAGCACCGTTGATGCCATCGCGTTGTGGCGGCATGTGGCGCAAATAGTCGCCCGGCCCCGGGTCTTCGATGCGATCTACCTGCGCGCCAAGATCCACCAGCGCGAGCGTCGCGAGCGGGCCTGGAAGCAGGCGCGTGAGGTCAAGGACCTTCACGTTGGTGAGGGGTCTTGAGGCTCTTTGCTTTTGGGTGAGAGTCGGAGCTTGGGGGTTGGTCACGACTCGTGAGAATACTCGTTACTTCGCGAGTGCGAAGAGCTTTTGAAGGTTCATCGCCTTCATCTGGTCGCCCTTGACCTTGAGCTTACCAGCGAAGAACAACTTCATGCCTTCGGCTTGGGGATTTGCTACCAGAGTTTGAAAATCTGGCTCTGCGATTTCGATGGTGCAGCTGACGGAGGTAGATGTCCCTGAGACCAATGAGCCCTCATTGAGGTCAATGGTCCAGCTACCGGCGCCGGTCACGTTCATCTGGTA
>JANNCG010001017.1:0-7532 GCA_031386385.1 Myxococcales bacterium | reverse complement strand
GAGCAAGCCGAGCAAGCGCTGCTCGGAGTGATCCAAGGGGATGCAGAGTGCGTGGTGATTGACCGGTCTCCGAGCGCGCTTCCGGCGCGAAGCCATCCGTTGGTCCGTGAGCTTGAGCTCGCGGGTGTTGAGGGCGTTGAGCCGAAGCAGGCGTGGACGGACGTGGCGCGGTTTGCGTCAGTGGGTGTCGCGGCCGTGAATCTTGGGCCCGGAACGCAATCGCAAGCGCATCAGAAAAACGAGTGGACCGATCGCGCAGCGCTGCAGCGCGGGCACGTGCTTTTTCGCAAGTGGTTGGGGATGGGGTAAACAATCGCGCTCGGTTCGCGAGCGAAAGGCGACAATTACGTGCAGCGGTGTGATTGACGGGGGGCTGTGCACTCGGTAGAATCAAGATCAAACTACAAACGCGTGGGAGCTGGACTGAGGGATATGATGGACGGTCAAAAAGTGTTTTGGGCGAGGTGTTTGGGCGCAATGTTGCTCGCGGCGACGATGCTATTGGCGCAGGGGTGCCGCCGCAGCGCAAGAGTTGGGACGGCGACTGCTGCGGGATTTTCAGATAACCATTTGTTTGCTGATGACGTTAACCAAGCTCGCCAAGCGGACATCAGTCGCCTTCGCGCGAGCCATCCCGCGTTGGTCGCGGACTATGAACAGTCGATTGTGCTGTCCGAGCAAGATCACTTTGCGCAGGCGTTAGCGGCGGCAACACGTGTTCATGAAGCGGCTCCCGAGTTTGCTCCGGCACTCAGGAGAATGTGTCACGCTGCCACTGGCCTCGGAGCGAGTCACCACGACGAGGGTATCGCTCACTGTCGCGCTGCGGTCCGCTTAGAACCGAATAGCACCAACCAAATCGCGCTCGCCACAAATCTACTTGGGCCCACGCCCGGCGCGACGCCAGCGAGCGCGGTAGCGGAGGCCAAGCAACTGATCTTTGCAGCGCTTCAGCAGCCGGGGTCTAAACTTTTCGCGCAAACCGCTTCCTGCGAACTTGCCCAACATCTCGTGTTGACCGATGTTGCTGACGCGAAGCAACTATTCGCGCAGTGCAGTGGGGCGTTGATGCAGTTGGCTCCAAACTCAAACGTCGCTCTGTACTACGCGGTGATCAATGCCGCCCTTCACGACGACCCTGAGGGCGCGCATCGGTATGTCGACCGGATGGCGCAGCTCGGACTTCCAGCTGCGAGCGTCGCAGCGCTTCGAGACGCAATCGAAGAGGGGCGCTCCACCCTGTCGTCCGCAAAAAAGTTTGGCACTCAGATCGTGTTTAACGTCTTGATTCCTTGGTTTTTGGGACTGTTCGGCTTGCTCTGCTTCGGGACGATTCTCAGCCGCTTAACCTTGCGCTACGCGACCAACGCGACGCAACGCGAGAAGCCTTCCACCGCTGAATCAATATTGCTTCGAAGTTATCGAGCATTGATTGGCATCTCATCGGTTTACTACTATCTCTCCCTGCCTTTAGTATTGCTGTTTGTGTTAGCGGTGTGTGGTGCGGTGTTGTTGGGGGTGTTGTTGCTTGGTGTGGTTCCGATCAAGCTGGTCGTAATATTGGGGATGGTCGTTGTGGGATCATTGGCTGCGGTCTTGAAGTCATTTTGGATCAAGACCGTCGAGATTGCGCCTGGCGAGCTCATCGATTGCACCAATCATCCTGTGTTGTCCAAGATGTTAGATGAGTTGGGGCAGACACTTCAGACCGCGCGCCCGACAAAAATCTATCTCACGCAAGGAGCAGAGGCCGCAGTCTATGAAGAGGGTGGGGTGTGGGCGCATCTGCGCGGCAAGTCTACGCGATGTCTTATCATCGGGTTAGCGCTCGTTGAGGGCCTTACAATGGACGAACTGCGTAGCATTCTAGCGCATGAGTACGGTCATTTTCGCAATAAGGACACCGCTGGTGGGCATCTGGCGCTGTCTGTTCGCCGCGCAATGTTTCGAACCATCAATGTTCTCATCGAGCACGGGGTCGGAAACATGAGCCCGCTGTGGTGGTTTACGCAGGGATACTACAAGTTGTTTATGCGGATCTCTCAAGGCGCGTCTCGACTGCAAGAGATCTTGGCCGATCGAACGGCCGCTCAGACCTGCGGCTCAAATGTGTTTGCGTCGGCGCTCAAACGAAGCATTGAGCAAGCGAACCGATTTGACCTGAGCGTCGACTCAGTCCTAAACGACGCGTTTGCGGGCAAATACGCGATCTCAAACCTCTACGCGCAGGCACGCGTTGCCGAGATTGATGGCAGCAAAATTGAGGCGCTCACGACTGAAGAAATCGCGAGGCTCCCTTCTGTGTACGATTCTCACCCATCCCCGCAGCAACGCATCGCACTTGTGAACTCGCTGAATTTTGCGCAAGCCACTGAGAGTGACACCCGACCTGCAAGTGAGATTTTTAGTAACGGTTTCGACCTGCAGCTCAAGATGACAAAGACCATTCTTGACTCGATTGAGGCGCGGACGGGCAAAGATCTGAGCGCTGTTTCCGTCCCTGCGGCCTTGCCTCACTGACACTCGATCGCCATCTGCTCGCCCGTAAGCGTTCGCGAGCGATCGGGCTCACCACCCGGCTCAAGACTCTCGAAGTACCAATAGGGCGTAGTGCCTCGGTGCCGAGGGCAAGCAAACGAAGCGAGCGCGTACGGGGCACCCTGACGAAGCGCTCTAAATGCATGCAGCGCCCGATCGCCGTGAGCTTGGTACGTGTGCCGCTCGTGGTTGATAAACGGCGAGGTCAAAATCAGCACTCGCTGCGCATGGGTGCGAAGCAAAATCTGCCGTGTTTTGCGCGCGTTTTCGACGGTATCACGCGCCCGCACTTCAAACTTCGCGTGCGCTAAGGCGCTCTCACGCTCACTCTCGGGCAGGGTTCGAAGCATGGTCGCGCAGAGCGTCTCGGCCTCGCTTACCGCATAACTCGCGTTTAATATAGGTGTTCCTTGTTGCCGCGTCCACGCCGGGGACTCGATCCCTGGCAGACCCTGCGCGACCGAGGCTTGCACACAGCGCAGGTCAAACTCATCGAGGCGCCGCCGAATCCACCGGCTCGCGCGCCCTGTGAACACCATCGTGGGGCGGGTGGTAAGCTGCATAAACAACTGCGCTGCGACATACCCCCGCTCAGCGGTCGCACAGTTGGCCTGCCCATTGCGCAGAAGCCCACCACCGAGCACGACGATGGTGTCTGGCTGCCACCGCGCGATCCGCTCAGCGATCCGCATGGGGCATGGGTTGAGCGGAACCAACGCGTGTGAGACCTTGTTGCGGCAGTGGACAGTTGGTGGTCGCCAAGGAATGGTAGTAGGCGACGTTTCGCTGGATTCTACTGCGTGAATCACGTCTGGTTGCGAGCCAGCGTCCAGGTGTACGGGCCGCGAAGCGTCGAGCGTGTCTGCATCCCTGGGGTGCAATGGTAGTTGGTCACAGCCGAGTCCAGCGCACGCAACAAACGCAAACGCGACGGTTCGGATAGCGCCGTGAGTGTCCGTGGATCGGGTGCAAAACCGTGGATCCATGCACCCAGTCGTGGTTGTGCGTGCTACCTTTTGGTTCGCAAAAATGAAACAAGCATGGACCATTGTGCAGCGTGGGTTGATGTTGCTGGCGATCGGCGCGATCGGTCTCGGAGTGTACAACATCACCTCGGATCTCACTCCGACGATTAAGAGCGCGCGTTTGGCGCTCGCGTGTCCGACGGAGTCCGACTGTCAGCTGAGCCGCTGGGATCGCCGCCCGTGGGAGCAGAAGCTTGAGTTTTATATCGCGGGCCACGGAAAAGTCGTCCGTTGCCAACCGCAGTATTTGCTCTTTGGCGAGATGCAATGTCGCGTGACGGGCGAGGTCGCTGAGCCTCGACAGCGGGCGAACTAAAAAATTCGAGCGCAGCCACAAGCCCGCTGTGATCACGCTGAGACGCCTCGCTTACGGACTGCGGCGTAGGTTCTCGCTGTGGATCATGAAGTCGCTCATTTGCCCCAACGGTCCACACGCAGGATTTGGCGTGTTTGCTATGCCCAAACGAAACCTCGCGTCAGCGGGCTGTGCGATGTTGAGCCCAAACTCTACGCTGTTGAGGTTCGGATGCTGTGGGTCAGAGACCAAACAATCTGCCACTTGCTGGCCGCCGATTGTGTCGCAGAGAAACGCCGCAGGTTCGCCTTCGGCCGGCGCTTGAAAGCGTGTCTTGATCCCGCGAAACGAGCGAGGAGGGTCGTTGTAGTTGACACCAATCAACAGGTCGATCGGTCCACGACCCCAGCAGTGCACGCCAGCGGAGGGGATACTCAACACAAGGTCCGCCGCGGATGTCTTTTCGTGCGTGACGGTGACAATGCAGGGGACGGGGGTTCCGCTGAGGTTGGGTGCGTACATTCCACGGGCGACGACTGAGCAAGTCCCACTCCATGAGCCGCCGTAGACTCGTTTAGTGCAACCCGCCGTACCTGCCAGCGTTGAGAGTATGACAAGCGCCGAGAGAGGATTTTTCATGCACCGAACTCTGACCCTGCGGTCCTGAAGTCGCCACGAAATGATCCTTAAAGACTCTTAAACCTTCGGTACCTCGTTGATGGATTCGGGGGTGTTCGCGCGCAGTAAGAACAACAACGCCGGGAGCAGCGCGAGTGTAAAAAGCGCGCCAGAATCCAGGCCGTTTGTGCCTCCGGTCCAAAACTCTGCGCCCGTTGGCCAACGTAAAAGCGCGTGGTGGTTGGGTTCGCCGTTGGTGGGTGAGCCGACGAGGACGGTTTGGGCGAAGTTCCACCCGCCGTGAAAGCCGATGGGGAGGGCGTAGCTGCGGAGGTCCGTGCGAAAAAATGCCATGCACGTGATGAGCCCGAAGAGCGCGTCGTTGGCGAGGGACGTCACTGAGACGCCGGCCGTGATGTGCAACCCCATAAAAAAAAGCGTCCCCAACACGATGGGGCCTACGGACTTTTTGCCCCCATCCGACGCCGCCAAGATCATGGACTGCAGGGGCAGCTGTTGGATCGCCGCGTTTGCGATAAACGCTGGCAATCCCCACAGCAAAATCGCGCTCGCGGGAGGGGGCGAAGCCAAGCCAATCGCTCTGCCAGTGAGCAGATGAAAGCCGACAAAACAGGCCACTACGCTCGCCACCGCGACCAGTGCACCGGCCATCAACTCAATCCACGAGCGGGCGTTAAATCGAAAGCCAGCGGTCTCGCGCGAGAGCTTTTTTAAGCGTACGAGGATCAAGCTCAGCAAGCCCGCGAGCAGTGCGATCACCGGCAGGTGCGTGAGCGTCCCGGCGAGGCTCAACGTCGCGGGCAGACCGTTTGAGTACAGCAGCGCCATCAACACGGCCGTAGCAGGCATGCTCACCAACAGCACTAAAATGACTGGCAGAATGCGCTGGCGAAACATTCTCTACGCTCAGCCGCCGTCCCGTCCCGCGTCCACCGGCGGAGGCGGAACTTCGGGATAAAATCCATCCGCGCAGAAGTCTTCTGGTGCGCGACCCCCAAGCCCGAGGACATAGATCTCAAGTGATCGCGTGTCCACACAGTTGGCGTTGTAGGTATAACCCCAAGCTGATCCTGCGACGGTTGTGCTGATCAACGGGTCTGGCGTCACGATGATCCTTCGGCGCACTCCGCTCCCGGCACACGCGGGCTCTGGAGGCAACCCATTGGCAAACGCTGCGAGCGCGTCGTGCAGGGCCATGCACTGTGCAGAGGCGTTGCGGCTCGCGCAGCGGTACGAGAGAACAACCCCGCCGTGCTCGAGATTGTGCGTATAATACCCACGCGGAATAGGCGTGGTGTAGATGCCCCAGTACGCCCAGAGGCCGAAGTGTGGGCCCGAGCTGGGGGGGTTGGAGTTCCACATAATGGCGGCGTCGTACATGGCCGCGTCGAAGTCTACGTGGGGTGACTCTTGAATCGGAAACGGCGTGATCACCGCGCTACACGCTGCGTCACCCAGCGAAGGCACTTGAAACACATACGTGTCTGTGAGCCCTGCGTCGCCGTCCACCGTCGCGTCCATCCCAGTGAGCGCGCCGTCCATTGCGTCACCGCTCACCGTTGCATCGCCAGAATCATCCACGGTCATCGTTGCGTCGGTGGCATCCATAGTGGCATCCACGGTCTCGACGTTCATCGCGTCGGCGATCTCGGCGGGGGCATCCGATGGTTGACTGCGTTGGCTACACGCCATCACAACAGTCGCTAGCGAGGTCAACGCGAGAAGCCGGGGGAGTTTTGAGAGTGAGGTAAGAGAAAGCATTGGGCAGGCGGTACAGTACCATTTATTCTCCTGGGTCTACCGCATGGAAAATCCCTGGCTCCCAACCGTCGCGATTGACGACAACGATGTCAGCCCGCTCTTTGCGCGGATCGCAAAGGCCATTGTGGATGACGTGCGGCGCGGGAGGCTTCGACCCGGGGATGCCCTCCCGGGATCGCGAACGCTCGCGGACTCATTGGGCGTGCATCGCAACACCGTGCTGAATGCCTTTAGCACCCTGGTCTCAGAGGGGTGGCTAGAGGCCGAGAGCGCGCGCTCAACGAGGGTCGCAGCCAACCTCCCCGACGCGGCTCCCAAGCGAATCTCGCGAAGTCTACCCATCCGAAGACAGCTGCCCGAGAGCACGCCATACGTGCTGGATCCGCCACTCCCGGTGCGCGAGCGTGCCGTTGCGAAGGGGTCCATTCCGCTCTTCGGTGGGATGCCAGATCTCAGTCTTTTTCCAGTTGAATCGTTTGTGCGTGCGTACCGTCGCGCGTTGCGCCAAAAGGCCCGAACCCTCTTGGACTACTCCGACCCTCGGGGCACCGCTGAGCTGCGCACCGCAATCGCGAACATGGTCTCGTCGGTGCGAGGTGTGGCCGCGACGTACCAGGACGTATTGATTACTCGCGGGAGCATCCACGCCCTGTATCTTTTGTCGCGCTCGCTGTTTGCGCCCGGCGACATAGTAGTGACCGAGTCTTGGGGCTATCCCCCCGCGTGGGAGACCTTTCGTCAAGCAGGCGCCACGGTGGTTTCGGTCAACGTGGACCGCGAGGGACTTGATGTTGAAGCGCTTCGTCTGTTGTGTGAGAGCACGGTTCGTCCTGCTCGCATCCGCGCGGTGTATGTCACGCCGCATCACCAGTATCCGACGACTGTCACGCTTAGCGCATCTCGACGAGTCGCGCTCCTTTCGTTAGCGAAAAAACACGGTTTTTGTATTATTGAGGATGACTACGATCACGAGTTTCACTACGAAGGTCGGCCCGTGTTGCCTCTTGCAAGCGCTGATCCCGAAGGCCACGTCGCATACATCGGAACGCTCTCTAAACTGCTCGCCCCCGGCCTTCGCACAGGCTTTGTTGTCGGGCCCAAACAGCTCATCGAAAACCTCGCTGCCAGACGCATGTACGTCGATCGCCAGGGAGATCACGGTGTTGAGTGCGCCATCGCCGAGCTGCTCGAAGACGGCGAGGTCAGGCGTCACGCGCGCAAGGCCAAAAACGCGTACCTCGAGCGTCGCGATGCCTTTGCTCAAGCGTTGCGCG
>JANNCG010001001.1:0-1989 GCA_031386385.1 Myxococcales bacterium | reverse complement strand
ATTCACGACCGTACTCATCGGCCTGTATTTCATGCTGATGTTTGTGTCCGCACAGACCATTCCGCAGGGCACAGCAGGCAGCACACAGCTATTGGTACATGCGGCGGTCATACCCCCACGCACGCTGCAAAAGGCCATCGGCGCCACACACACCGTCCGGCAGTCGCCACAGTGCGTGGGGTCCGCGAGATTGGTCTCACAACCGTTGTTAGGCATCGCATCACAGTCGGCGCGAAGCACATCGCACTGCAAACGCACACACATTCCATTTTCGCACGAAGCGCCAACGACGCCGGGCAAGCCCCGACAACTGCGCCCGCAACCACCGCAGTTGTCGGGATCGATCCGAGTGTCAATGCAACGAGCCCCACACATCATCTCGGGTACGACGCAGCCAACTCGAACATCCGACGACGTATCCGACGCATCAAATGGCGCATCAAAAGGCATTGGAACATCAAACACCGTCACCACGTCTCCAGCATCCATGGGATTCGCCCCTGCATCAACATCAGATCCATCAGGCGGTGGCAGCGGGGCAACCGCGTTGACGTCGTCGGTACCCGCCTCTGAGTTGAGCCCCGGAAGCTCTCCACGCGTCTGCGGCTCGCAGCCAAATCGTCCACACGAGTAGCCTTCGGGACACCGTCGATTGGCGGCGATCAGGCACCGGTTGGCCAAAAACAAATCCGCGACTCCCACACGATCTCGCGGAAAGGGCGCGATCAATCGCACATCAAACAGGTCTACAAAATCCAACCCCGACCGGCCAATCGCCGTCACTTTAGCGATCATGATGCGATCGCCGCCGGTGTATGTCACCGCTAAATCCGCGGGCAGAGTGATAAACGAGCTGGCCCGAATATCCCGCAGATTAAACTGGTTTTCGTAGTACATCCGCCCCGACGCTGCGCCAATCAACGCGACCCGAACGGCTGCAAGCTGCTGATCGGCGCCCTGAGTCATGTCGGTATAAATCCGAACGGCGATCTGGCCCGGCGCTGGTTTGCAGCTCAGCAGTGTGCTGAGCAAACTCAACACGATGAGAGCAGAAAGTCTTAGCCAATTATTGTAGCGCATCAGTGACTCCAAGCGATCCGATGTAGGGGCCAGGGGGCGGCCAAAGAATAATTGCGCTGGTGACGCCTCCGACGACCACTGCACCCGTCACGACCCAAAACCAGGGAGACTCAAACACCGTGCGACGGTCGGACAGATTCGCTCGAATGACTTGGCGTTGGCCGACAAAAGACTGAATTTCTCGGGTAAATGGCCGGTGATGGGGCCCTAGGACATCCACTGTGTGGTTGCCAGCGCGGACAACTTCATCGATCGTTCCTGTGCCCACTTCGCGACCATCAATACGCACAATCGCGTTGGGTAGATTGGTCTCGACCCTCAAAAACGACAGCTCGTTGGTTCGCACCAACGTCAGCGACGCGACCGTATTTGCCCCTCG
Organism: Myxococcales bacterium; assembly: GCA_031386385.1. Taxonomy (GTDB): domain Bacteria; phylum Myxococcota_A; class Polyangia; order Polyangiales; genus JANNCG01. The sequence continues at coordinate 530 of JANNCG010001001.1, read as the reverse complement.
CGAAAACCTAACCCGGCGCTCACCACGCGCATAACCATCCGCCGTCGCGACGATGGTGTGCTCGCCCGGATCTAGCTCAACGCTGCCACCAAGGGCCTCTTGTACGACACCATCCACTTCAACTCGCGCCTGCACCGGATCCACACTCAAATCCACGCGACAGACCGCGGCTAGCGAATCATGCAAAGCCTGTTCTGCCTGCGAAATAAGGGCTGGATCTGCTGTCGCTGCCACTGTTCGCAAGAACATTCGCATGGACCGCACAGCGTCTCGATGGCGACCAATCGCTCGCTGGGCGAGGGCTAAGTTAAAGTACACCGGTGGTGTGGCGCGAAGGTCCCGGGCGGCTTCAAGCTCGACTAAAGCCTCGGACCACTGTCCCGAACGAATGAGCTCAACGCCTCGCAAAAACCGGACGCGGGCGTTGTTGCGCCGTGTCTCATCTTCAGCGGATGGGGCCACAACCGCAGGGCTTATGGGAGCAGCCGTGCTGGGGGCGGCTGGTTGCGCTGGGACGACTTGCGACACCG
>JANNCG010000982.1:0-1659 GCA_031386385.1 Myxococcales bacterium | reverse complement strand
TCAACGACAACGGCTTGAGTTGTTTCTCAACGATGGTCGTGTCGCGATGACCAACAACGCCGTCGAACGCGAGCTTCGAACGTATGTGCTCGACCGCAAAACGTGGTTGTTCAACGGCAGCGAAGAGAACGCGAAACGCACCGCCGCCGCACTAACCATCATTCGGACCTGCAAATTGCTGGGGATTGATCCAAGAGCGTACTTGCGATTTGTGGTGCGTCTCATCCTCGCGGGCGAGAAGGATGCATCGAAGCTGTGGCCAGAAAATTTCACGGCACAACAAGCAGAAGCGTCCAAGCAGAACGCGGCTTAACGATAACGGCCATCCCGGCTCGGTGCGTGACAGCTCGTGTGACTCGACGTGAGCAGATCTCAGGCGCTCGCGGACGCGGGCGTCGCTACGGTCGGTACGGTCGGTGCCACGTGGCGGCGATCACGGTGTGCCGCGAGGGTGAGCGCAGAGGCTCATCCACCGAGAGATTGGAGCGAGCAGTCGTGGCCGTGTGTTTCGGCGCGCACTACGAACGAGAGCGCAATCCTCTGTCATTCCCAGGCCGCGGATGGCTTGCCCTCAAACCGCGGCACTCATGCGCCCGATTCTGGCCCGTTAGGGTACCATAGGGTACCGCAACGAACGTTCGGCAGCGTGATCGCGAGTGAAAAAAGATGAAGACGAGGGAGTCATCCGCCGCACGAAAACTAAGGTAGGAGAGCGTTCAATGCGTCAATTGACTGGTTGTTGCTGGCTGGAGTACAGCGGGTTCGACTCCCGGCGCCTCCATCTCTAGTCCTTGGAATTTACCTAGCCATTCTTATTTTCGGTACCAATCGATGCGTTGGGGTGCTATGAAACTCGTCTTGCAGCCTCACGGTTGCCGCTCGGGTTTCGGGTGCGAGATACATGTGTCGCATGGTCGTCGCACGATGGGAGTGACCCATTCATCACTGAAATCACTGCACCGATGCTCCAAGCATCGCGAGGTGCGAAGCGAACGTTTGTCGCTGCGGGTGCGACCCATGCGGAGTAGTTGCGCGTCACCAACAAGGCCCATTCCCGGCGCCGTCGGCCGCCTCGACCGAGGACGGGTTGCTCAAGGTTTTGCTTGAGGAGTCGGCGTTCGAGGACAAGACCACCCTTGAGTGTCGCTGCGTCACCGAGCACTGCCACAACGCGCGCGAGGAAGCGATCAAATACCAAAAGCTGCCGATTGCGTGCGAACTCAGCGCTGCTCTTGGCCGATGTTCGGAGGCGCAGTTCAAGTGCCGCCTTGAATGCCGCTGCCGAGGTGTACTTGCGAATCGTCATGCGGCGAGTCCTCCGAACGGCTTGAGCGCTTTCTTGACGTCGACGAGCTCGGCCTTCGTGACCAGACCACGCCGAAGGGCTTGGTGCGCCGCTTGTTGCAGCAGCAGCTCGGGGGAGAGTCCCTGGCGTGCGCAGTCATTCAGCGTGCGCCGTGGACTGGTGGTGGGCACTGGTCCGATCCAAGTGCGGTCCTCCGGCGGCACGTCTGCGTGGTGGAGCACGACGTCAGTGGGCACCCTGAAACGTCGGTGGGTCCAAGCACTTGGCAACGTCAGATGGATGTGCCGGGCAAGCACGTCCGAGAGTCCGTGGAGCGCGAGCGCCGTTTGGTGCGACACAACACCCGCTTGCTC
>JANNCG010000953.1:0-5120 GCA_031386385.1 Myxococcales bacterium | reverse complement strand
CTCGACGGCGATGCGCGTGGAGGCGGCGCGCTGTCGATTCGTGAGGTGACCGGCGTTCCGATTAAGTTTGTTGGCACGGGCGAGCAGCTTGATCGACTTGAGCCATTTCGCCCCGAGGGGATGGCGTCGCGTATTTTAGGTCTCGGCGACGTCATGGGGTTGGTCAACGATTTTAGAAACGTCGTTGACGAGAAGCAGGCCGCGGACAACGCGATGCGAATGCTTCGTAGTCAGTTCACTTTTGATGATTTTTTGCAGCAGATTTCGACGATCCGGCAGATGGGTCCGCTCAAGGACTTGCTCGAGAAGATCCCCTTCGCGAGCGAAGCGATGGCTGGTGGCATGCAGGTCGATGAGCGTGAGTTTGATCGCGTCGAGGCAATGATCAAATCGATGACCAAAGCCGAGCGGGCCAACAGCGTGTTGTTTGAGCAGCCTGGCCGTATTGAGCGCGTCGCAAAGGGCTCGGCGACAACTGCTCAACAGGTGAAGGACCTCGTAGAGAAGTACAACTTCATGAAGGGGTTCATGGGAAATATTGGTAAGCAGGTTGGGATGCTCTCGCGCCTTCCGGGCGCCAAGCAGCTCGCCATGGCACGACAGCTCAAGGGGATGCTCAACGCACAGGGCGGAGACGCCGCGTTGCAGAATTTAGCGAAAGAAATGGTCGAAGCTGGGGTTGCGTCCGGTGGCGGAAAAGGCAGCCCGTCTGGCTTTCCGGGCCTTGGAGCTCTAGGCGGCGGAATGGGCGGCTTTGGCGGCCTCGGCGGGGGCGGGATGCCCGATGCGTCGGCTTTGGCAGCGATGTTCGGCGGCGGCGGTGCGGAACCCACGAGCGGCCCAAAGAAGAAAATCGACGAAAAAGACAAGAAAAAGCAGCGCAAGGCAGAGCGAGACGCCCGAAAAAAGGGCCGCAAGCGCTAGGTGGGTTGCAAGCAACGCTTGACCTTCGAGCGTTCACTCGGCAGAAGTGCACTGTAAGCGGACGATACGAATAGTACGGAGAATAAATTTCGATGAATTCGAGAAAGCTTTCGATGAAAAGACTCAGTCAATGGATGGTTTGTGGTTTGCTTCTCACCAGCGCTTGCGTTGAACAGGGACGCAGAAGCGGCGCCAATGGAGGCCCAAGTACTCGCGAGATTGACGCTGTTCGAGCGCGCGTTGCTTCGAGCCGTGCGCCTGCCCCGCAAAATCGATTGAATGTGGATTTTGGCGGCAAAGTGACGTTGCTTGGCTACGACATTACGCCATCGGTGGATGCGATTCGTCCAGGCACGCACTTCACAGTGAAGTGGTACTGGCAGTGCAACTCAACGGTAGGCGATGGATGGAAGCTGTTCACCCACTTCGATGACGCCGAGCGTCCACGAGAGAACCACGACGGCGACGGAGATGTGCGTCGTTTGTACCAGCCTGAGCGCTGGCGCCGGGGCGAGTACATCACGGACACGCAGGAGCTTGAGGTTCCAGCCGGTTGGGAAGCTCCCGTGCTTCTTGTTCACCTTGGATTTTGGAAGGGCGACGATCGATTGCCGATCCGTACCGCCGGCGCTGCGCAGAGCGAGAACCGACTTCGCGCGTTTGAAATCCGCACGGGTGTAGCGCGCCCGACGGCACCTCCTCCTCCGCCAACGACGGCGGGCGGTAGCGGCGGTGGACCGAACACGCCAGTGATGACCGTTCCGCAAACCACGACCGCGCCCGCGATTGACGGTCGTCTTGATGACGTCGCTTGGCGCAGCGCCGTGGGGACTGGATCGCTCGTCAATGTGAGCTCTGGAGCTCCAGCTGGCGACGCAGAATCTCACGGAAATGTCAGGCTTTTGTGGGATGCACAGAACCTGTACATGGCCTGGGAAGTCCAGGACGACAACATCGTTGAGACCGGGACGACTCGCGATGCGCACTACTGGGAGAACGACACCACCGAGGTGTTGATCGACCCCAATGGCGACGGTCGCGACTACTACGAGCTTCAAGTGTCGCCTGGAGGCCACACGTTTGATTCTCAACAACCCACGCCGCCATCTGGCGAAAACTTCGGCAACCTCGCGTGGAATCCGAACGTCCGCGTCGCTATCGTCCGCAACGGGACGCTCGGCAATATCGCTGACAACGACATGGGGTACACCGTTGAGGTGGCGATTCCGTGGAGTGAAATCGGCTCTGGCGCTGCACACACCCCGCCGCAAGTTGGCGACAGCTGGCGCGTGAACTTCTTCTTGATGGACAAGCCAAAGTCCGGTGCTCAACGCTTCGCCGGTTGGAGCGCTCCGCGCGGTGGCAGCTTTCACATGACCGATCGCTTCGGTACGCTCTCCTTTGGACCTGTCGCTGGGACGCCCAACCCCCTTCTTCAGCTTCGACCGCAAGGGACGCTGAACATTCCGCTGGGCGCAACCCCTCAACCAGCGGCAGCGCCAGTTGTTGCACCAACGCCAGTTGCGGCACCGACCGCAGCAGTCGCTCCGACCGCGCCAACCGCGGCTCAACCGGCTTCGCCAAACTCAGTCAACCCGGCAGTGAACCTGTCGCCTGAGATGATGCGCGATCTTCGCCGGGCTTACAATCAGCAGCGTCCTCACCAGTAACTGCTGCTTGGTCGCTTCGCTGCGACATCGGCGCCGCCCCGACCTGCTTCACCCTGTCACCGAAACCAATCTCTTCGCGGAGATGGGTGCCAAAGCGACGCTGTGCCCCCTTGAGCCTTCTCGGGTTGACCGACGGCGTCGGGCGCGGGCTACTCGTCTTCGCCGTCTTCGAGCTCATCGCGGTCGGAGAAGACAAAGTCCTCAGCAAAACCGGTGTCGATGTCCAGCTCGTCCAAAGAGAAGCCAACTCGGGTGCGTGCGCCAATTTCTTCTCGGGTGAATTCTTCGTACGATCGGTAGTTTTTCATAGTGGGTCTCCTGGGCAGTCTTGACGAGAAAAGTGAAGTGGTTTCAACTGCTTGCAGCGAAAGACCTACTCACACCTACATCTGCCCCTGACCCTATAGTACCAATCTGCTAAGACGAAATTCTCGGTGTGCTTTGTGATTCTGTTCCCCTTTCTTCGGTGAACTAGAGCTCAGGCGATCAAACACTCACCAACAGCAGGGAGTCGATGACTACTGTTGAGATTGCGGCTTGATCGCGGTAGAGACTTTGCTCTCGTATGGCACGTGTCTACGCAATAGCGAATCAGAAGGGTGGGGTCGGCAAGACCACTACCAGTGTCAACGCAGCCGCGAGTGTTGCAGCCGCAGAGAAGCGCACATTGCTTTTGGATATGGACCCACAGGGCAACGCTTCGTCCGGCGTTGGGATCGCCCCGAGGTCCGTCAAACAAGGCACGTACGACGTGATGATCGGACGTGCAGCGATCGTGGACGTCGTGAAAGACACCGCGATTGCGCATTTGAAGGTCGTCCCCACAACACGAGATTTGATCGGCGCGGAGTATGAGCTCATCGACCGCGAAGACCGTGATCTGATCTTGCGCGCTGCGCTCGAGCGGCCTCGACGCAAGTACGACTATGTCTTTATTGATTGCCCTCCGTCGCTCGGGTTGCTCACGCTGAACGCGCTGTGCGCGGCGGACGCGGTGATTGTTCCGATGCAGTGCGAGTACTTCGCGCTTGAGGGGCTCAGTCAGCTTGCAGAGACGATTGCGCGCGTAAAAGCCACGCGAAACAACAAGCTCAAAGTACAGGGTGTCGTGCTCACGATGTACGACGCTCGCAACAATTTGGCCAAACAGGTTGCCGACGAAGTGCGCAAACACTTCAAGGTATTTGATACGGTGATCCCACGAAATATTCGGCTCAGTGAGGCGCCTTCGTTTGGACAACCGGTGTTGCTCTACGATGCGCGCTCAACGGGTGCGCAAGCTTACCTTGAGTTGGCGCGCGAGATTATTGACGGATAGACCACACACGTCTTGAAGTAGCGAACGAAGCGAAAAGAAGCACTGGAATGAAACCGAAAGATAAAAAAACGCCAGAGCCACGCCGAGCGCTAGGACGCGGACTTGACGCACTCATGCCGTCCATTTCGGCGACGGCCAAAGACAAAGTTGAGCTGGAGTACCAGAGGGTTCCGGTGAATCGGCTGGTCGGGCAAAAGGGCCAACCCCGAAGGCACTTTGACGAAAATGCGCTGACCGAGCTTGCGGAGAGTCTCAAGGCGCAAGGGATGATCCAGCCGATCATCGTTCGGCGACGGGGAGATGATCTTGAGATTATCGCTGGCGAGCGGCGCTGGCGGGCGGCGCAGAGGGCGGGGCTCGCCGAGGTTCCGGTCGTGATTAAGGATGTCGCAACGGAGACGGCTTTTGAGTGGGCGCTCGTCGAGAATCTGCAACGGATGGATCTCGATCCGATTGAGACCGCAGAGGCCTACAAACGCTTAATGGACGACCACGACTACGACCACGCCACGCTGGCGCAACGCGTGGGAAAAAGTCGCACGACGGTCACCAATTCACTGCGCCTGCTCAACCTCCCCGATCCGATCCGAGATCAGATTGTGTCCGGCTCGATCTCTGAGGGTCACGCGAAGGTTTTGCTTGGGCTCAGTGATGAGCCCTCGCTCATGGTGCAACTCGCAAACGAAACTTCTGAAAAAAAGCTCACAGTTCGCGAAGTAGAGACCCGGCTTAAAAAACTCAAGTCCCCTGCTGCGTCTCCGGGCACAACAAAATCCAAGCCTACCCCCGAGCGCACGAGTCACAAAAACGCGAACGTCCGAGATCTCGAAGCCAAGCTCTCAGCGTCATTGGGGATGGCCGTCCTGCTGCGCGAAGAGAGTGATCGCAGCAGCGGAACCGTCGAGATCGCGTACGATTCACTCGACCAGCTCGATGGCCTACTGACCCGCATTTTGGGACCTTAGCGGACCAACGATTGAGCTCCACAGATTGCAGTGATCATCGCGACGATGTGCGGACTGCCTAGAGTTTGAGTTCGTGTTTTGCGAGCCCCGCCCTCGCCCACGCAGCGCGAAGTGTACTCTCAAGCAAGCACGCGATGGTCATCGGACCGACACCCCCGGGGACAGGTGTAATCCAAGACGCTCGCTCGCGCGCTTCGGCGAAGCAGACGTCGCCGACGAGTTTGCCCTCCGAGGTACGGTTGA
>JANNCG010000913.1:0-4951 GCA_031386385.1 Myxococcales bacterium | reverse complement strand
CGTGGGTCCGCGACCTGCCCCACCACCATTGGGGCTTGGTGGTGTTTGGCTGTTTGGCGGAGTTGGAAGTGGCACCACCGGCAGCCGATCGTCTTCGCGAACAACGATGGGGTTCGCCGCAAACGGCGGCGGCGTGGGGCGACCGGCAGCGCGAACGACGGGCCGGTTGGGCTCCTCTTGCGAGGCCTCTTCTTCGCCGCTGTCCTCGTGCAGGCTTGTGGGAATCGCTTCCACCTCGGCTGAGCCGTGCAAGCTGCGATTGTTACTCTCGTCGGTGATATGAATTGTATTTCGTTCAAGCGAAGACACCGCCCGCGTGGCACTTCGTGCCGTGTCTTCTGCTAACGTGATGCGGCTCTCAAGCTGACCAATCCGGCGTGCCTGCCGATCGTTTTCTTGGCGAAGAGTGCGCAACTGGCTCTCTAGATCGATCATCGCGCGGGGCGTTGATGCGCAGCCTGCACTCGTGATCAAAGCTAGAACGCTAATACGTTGAATCAAATGAAGCATGGCGGATTCTTTCGACCATCAGGGTAGCCTCTCGTCCTCACCAAACGCAAAAATCTTGCGAACTCCGCAACTCGGCAGGAGGTCGCTTGATAGTGCTTCGGTGAACAAATGACAGATAATTATCAGGTGTTATCGGGGACGGACTTGGGCCTTGCCGCTGCTTTTCGTTCCGCCGGCGTGGGCCAGATTCATGTCCAGGGAGACGTGGCGGCGCTGGAGGGTCCGCTCATCGCCTTGGTCGGGACCCGCCATCCAAATGGCGATGGTCTCGCGATGGCTCGGCGACTTGCAGAGATCGCTGTGGCGAACAAGTATGTGGTCTTATCAGGCGGCGCGCTCGGAATCGACGCGGCTGTTCACCTTGCCACGCTCTCTGCAGGCGGCCGGACAGTGGTTGTTCTGCCGAGCGGGCTGGACCGGCCGTACCCGAGTCGCCACCGAGGTCTCTACGAAAAAATCGTCGCTTCCGGTGGTGCGCTTGTCTCGCCATTTCGTGCGGACACACCGCCAACGAAGTGGACCTTCGCAAAACGAAATGGCGTCGTTGCGGCGCTTTGCCAAATGCTTGTGGTCATCCAAGCCCCCGCGAGCTCCGGAGCACTTATTGCGGCTGATATGGCGACAAAGATGGGCAGGAGGGTGTTCGCCGTGCCTTCGGCGCCTAACGATCGGCGCGGCGCGGGATGCCTGGCGTTGCTCCGTCGAGGTGCAGAGCTTTGTGGCAGCGTCTCCGATCTTCAAAGCGCTCTCGAGTTCTCCGACGGCCCTCTGCTTCAAAGACCCGACCACAGGCCGACTCGGCAGGTTCAAAGCAAGTCCGACGCGAGCTCGGTCAAAAAGCGAGGAGTGAACACCGAGCACTCGCCGCCAGCAAACAAAGCTCGCGTTGATTTCAGTTCGCTGGGGCTTGATCCAATTCAACGGCAGTGTGTTGAGGCCATCACGGGCGCCCCTAAGCATCCAGATCTCATATCTCAGGCGACGGGGATTAGCTCTGCCAACGTGCGTGCCGCCTTAATGACCCTCGTCCTGCTCGGGGTCGTTACTGAGCGAACCGATGGTCGCTTTGCTGTGGGATAACCATCGCTGACCGAATCTTACGCGCCGTTTGAGTTAGCGAGTTGCGAGTTTTGGTTCATCAAAACGTTCAGAACCCGTCGTGCGTGCGTGCGCGTACGTACACGTGCGCGCGTTCGCGCGCGAGCCAAAAAATCAGTATCGAAACTTTAATCGCTCAGTGAGACTCTCGCGGAGTCAACAAATAGCTGAATTTTCTCTGACAGAACGAGAACTGGCAAATCCACCGAACCCTGCCACGCTTCCTCACTACGAGCGGTGGATTTGAAATTGGGGGCTTGTAGTAGAGGGGCTCATCCATATAAATGCCCCACCGCTATGACCAAGGCACTTGTAATAGTTGAATCGCCAGCGAAAGCGAAAACGATCCAAAAGTATCTCGGCAAAGACTTCGTTGTTCTTGCGAGTAAGGGTCACGTTCGAGACCTGCCCAAGAGTGGGCTAAACATCGATGTGGCGCATGACTACAAGCCGCACTATGAGGTTCTCGAAGATCATCGAGATGTCGTGGATGCGCTGAAATCTGCTGCAAAAGAAGTCGATGAGATCTTTCTTGCGCCTGACCCGGATCGTGAGGGCGAAGCGATCGCGTGGCATATCGCAGAAGAGCTAAAGAGTCTCAAAAAACCCATGCGTCGCGTGGAGTTTCATGAGATCACAAAGAAGGGCGTGCAAGCGGGCCTCGCTGCGCCACGTAAAGTCGATGAAGAGCGATTTAACGCACAGCAAGCACGCCGCATCCTCGATCGGTTGATTGGCTACGAGCTCTCATCTGTGCTTTGGAAGCGCTTGTGTCGCCAGGTCAACGGGCACTTTCTCTCAGCGGGGCGCGTGCAGTCGGTGGCGCTTCGGTTGATCGTCGAGCGTGAAGAAGAGATCCTCGCTTTTGTCCCGCAAGAGTATTGGCCTGTTGATGTCGCGCTCTTGGGCCAAAAGCGCCCAGGGTTTACGGCGCATTTGATCGAATTTGAAGGCACCAAGATCGTCACCCCGTCTCGTGATCGAGCCGTGAAGGCAGGCGAGCGAGTTCTCAACGCTGAGCAGGTCGCGACAGAAGTCGCTGGCACGCTTCGCAAAGCCGCATACAAGGTGCGCTCTGTTGAAAAACGTGAGCGCCGCCGTCGGGCGCCTCCTCCGTACATTACGTCATCGCTTCAGCGCGATGCATCTTCACGGTTGGGCTTTGCCGCGTCTCGAACGATGCAGGTCGCTCAGCGTTTGTATGAAGGAATCGAAGTGAGCGCTGAAGGTGCTGTGGGTCTAGTCACCTATATGCGTACGGACTCAACCCGTATGTCCGCCGACGCGGTGGATCTTGCTCGAGCTCATATTGCATCACGATTCGGCAAGCAGTTCGTCCCTGAAAAACCAAACTTCTTTAAGACAAAATCCAACGCTCAGGACGCACACGAAGCGATTCGTCCGACCAACGTTGAGTACACACCCGACTCGATCAAGAAGTTTCTCAAGGCCGACGAATATAAGATCTACAAGTTGATCTTTGACCGGTTCGTCGCGTGCCAAATGGTCGAGGCGATCTACGACCAAACATCGGTCCTGATTGACGCTGAGACGGCCGACCGCCGCGCAACGCTTCGAGCCAGCGGTCAGACCCTGCGATTCGCCGGATGGCTTGATGCCCACGGCGAGACCACTTCAAACGAAGAGGTCGCTGGTGAGGACTCCGAGCGAGAGGCGTCTGCGCAGCCCGTTGCTCAAGAAGAACCCGATGCATCACAGCTGCCCGAGATGCAAGAGGGTGAAGCGCTGAAGCTCGTTTATCCGCCGGGCGTGAAAACAGAGCAAAAATTCACTCAACCTTCTGCTCGATTCAACGAAGGCAGTTTGGTCAAAGCGCTTGAAGATCTCGGGATTGGTCGTCCGTCGACGTACGCCGAAATTGTAAGCAAGGTGCAGTCGCGGGATTACGTTGAAAAGCAAGACAGAGTGTTGGTGCCGACGAAGCTCGGAATTGCAAAGACCCGAGGTCTTCGCGCCCGTTTCGGCGAGTTTATCAATTTTGAGTTTACCGCTTCGATTGAGCAAGATCTCGACCGGGTTGAAGCCGGCAAGCAGAGCTGGGTCGCGCTCGTAGACAAGATCTACCAGCCATTTCACGCCCGTTGTGACGGCGAGAAGAAGGGCGCAGAGGCGGCTGAGGGCTGGCCACGCCCTCAACCCAGTGATCGAATTTGTGACAAGTGCGGTCGACCCATGGTCAAGCGTTGGGGGCCAAACTCTGACTTCTACGCGTGCACTGGCTACCCCGAGTGCAAGCATATCGAGGATGAAAATCCGTCGCCACCGCCAATGATCTACGAGGCACGACCCTGTCCGTTGTGTGGGAGCGACTTGCTCATCCGCACAGCGCGGCGTGGAGCGCGCAATCAGTTCTTGGGTTGCGCGGCGTATCCCAACTGCGAGTATGCGAGCGCAATTCCGTCGGGGCTCGCTTGCCCGAAATGCAAAACAGGTGAGATCACGCAAGTTGGCGGAGCAAAAAAGCGACCCTTCTGGGGTTGCTCGAACTACCGTGAGACCAAATGTGATTTTCGGCTCTACCAGCAGCCCGTTCGCAAACCTTGTCCAAACTGCCACGCTCAGTTCTTGGTGCGCACAGGCGGAAAAACCAAGCCGGTACTCAAGTGTGTGACCCATGAGTGTGGATACGATGAGATCGACCGAGCGGTGATCGACGGCGAGGACGTGACGCAACTTCCATTTGCTCCCGTGCTGTCGGGCCCGCAACGAGCCCCGTTTATTCACCCCTCGATCGCGCTTAAAATTGCCGCGGCGGAAGAGGCGAAAAAAGTTGCGGCGAAAGAGAAGCGCAAGAGCACCGCGAAGCCCCGAGCCAAGTCGGCAAAGGTCAAGGCTGCGAGCGAAGCTCCTGCCAAACCTAAAGCAACGGTGAAAAAAGCAGCTCCGAAGGCAAAGGTCAAAGCGAAGAAGGCAGCGACGCCCAAGCCCTCCGCCGCAACTGCGAAGGGCGTCAAGACCAGTAAAAAAACAGCCAAAGTGAAGCCAAAAGTTGCGGCAAAAAAAAGCGCTAAGCTTGAAGCAACGGTCTCAACTGCAGCTACGGACATTGTTGCGAACGTGACATAATCGCGTCATGCCTGTGCGCGAAAGCTCCGCTTCATGACTGCTCCAGCCCGAAAAAAAACTGCGATCGTCCTGTCCGGTGGCGCCGCGCGCGGAGCCTATGAAGCCGGAGTTCTGGCGTATCTGCGTGACGGCCTGGTTCGAGATACCGGAGTGACAGCGAAGATTGACATCCTGTGCGGAAGCTCAGTTGGAGCGATCAACGCATGCGTGATGGCCGCAACAATGGACCAACCGCACAATCAAGGCAGCATTGTTG
>JANNCG010000908.1:0-2197 GCA_031386385.1 Myxococcales bacterium | reverse complement strand
AGCGATCCGGTGACGACCCGCAGTGGACAACTCGCGAGCGAGCACCACACCCACTCCCTGCACAATCGGCACCTCAATGGCTCGGCCATCAATGACCACGCGCGCGCTTCGTCCCGCCAAGTTGGGGACTCCCCCGATGATGGCCGCGGTGCCGTCTGCAACGGGCGCGACGGGTGCTGTGATTTTTGAAGCCAGCGCCATGGCGAGTGCACGGGCGAGGGCGTTCCATCGGTCGACGTTTGGAGCGCGTCGTGCCAAAGCGCGAAGGGTCTGAAACGCTGCGTTGCGATTGCCTTCACGCAGACGAGAGATCCCATACGCAGCGAGAGCTTCGACTCGCTCACCAGAGTCTCGCGGATCGGGCATAAAGAAGCCACTAAGAGACTCGCTTCCCGCGGTTTCGTCCGCGCCAAACTCGTCTTCTTCGCCACGTGCAGCGCGACGCAAAAACTCTTGCACACGAGGATCTTGCGCCGGTCCCGAGAGCGTTAACGCCGCAGCAGCGCGTGCAAAAACGAGCGGATTGGTCTCAACGGTGGTCTCGTTTTCGACCACGACGCGGGCCTGCGAGACTATCGTGTTTAACAGATCACGCAAGGCGGGCCGGCTCGCTTGGTTGGCGATGGCGGGTGCGAGCGAGATGAGCAACTGAATCGAAGGCTCAGTGCCAAAGAACGATCCCGATTGTCCTGAGGTTCTTCGGGTACGCATGACGCGCTCGAAACCGTCTTGTTGATGACCCATGGTCTCAAGTCGCGTACGAAGGACCGCATCGGTGATCTCGGGTGCAAGCCATAGAGCCGAGATGGCGCGAGCTGCGGTGGCTGCATCACCCGAGCGTGCGTAGGGCAAAATTCGCTCGGTGGTGTAGTTCGAACGGCTTGAGCTAAACGAGGGAGGCCGCTCGTTTTGCATAGCCAATACCCACACGGGCCAAGTGACATCAGGCGAGCGCTCAAGCCACTCGTGAGGATCGCCAAACAGCACGTCGGCGCGCGAGATTCGAAGCACTCCCTGCGCGCGATACAGCGCATCCGCGGGGATATCTAGAGTCATTTCTGCGCGACCATCGAGAAGAGCTTCTACTGCGGTTCGTACAGGACGGGCCGAGGCGAGCACTTCCATCGGTCTTCGTGCTGCGTCGAAGGCGACCCCCGTACGGGGATCCACCGCAGTCACAACAATGGCGCCTCGACCGGGGCGAGTCATACGAACCTCGACCACTGTCTCGTTGGCATCGCGGGCTGCGACTTCGACGGTTCCATTCGGAGAGCCCTCAATGGCAAACTCGCCTTCGACGGTGACACTCAGCCGAGCCGACAGCGTACCGGTGGTGCGATTTTGCAGGCGAAGTGGGAGGCGAATCACATCGCCTACCACCGTGAACGGCGGCACGGGAGCGTCCACAATGGCGTCCTGGTCCACACGAAGCTCAAACGACCGGGAGGTGGTCCATCCCTCGCGCGTCCACGCAATAGCTTCTAAACGATACGTGGTGAGCGCGTCGGCGAGGGGAAGGTCAAGCATCGTGCGTCCGCTTGCGTCGAGCGCTTGCTCATCCAACACTTTGAGCGTCGCCGGAAACCGCTCGCGCACAAGCGTCGAGAGCGCCGCAGACCGCGCGCCATAAAACGCGCCAGACACTCGGGGTGCCGGATCGTGCGCACGAGCTTCTGGCGGTGGTGACGCTTGCATCAAATCTTCTATTGAGCGACCGCCTCCATGACCTATCGTCCCAAAAGAATCAAGGTGGAGTGTGCCTTCGTCGCGGTCTTCACCGCCGGATGCGAGTGAGCGCCGCAAATTTGAGCTCGGAGCCATCGACTCACTCTGCCCTGCTTCTGCGACGTCCCCCACAGTCTCTTCCGTTGCGGCTTCGGCGAGACGGCCATAAGCGGCGACAATTCGGTTGAGGACTTCTTGGCCCGGATCAAGTGCAGCGAGGGCCGCCATCAAGCGATCTTCGCCAGATGCCACAGAGTACACAGTGTTCTCAGGTATGGCCCGTTCGAAGGGATTCTTGACGTCATCTGCAGTCCCCAGGACGCGATCGGGTCCTGGGGAGAGCAGCTCCCACCCGGACAGACGAGTATGCATCGCGATGGCTTCAGTCCCAGGAGTGACGCGACGAAGGGTAAACGCGCCTCCCCACGGATCACGCAAAAGTCCTGGATTATTACCCGCGATTCGCGACAGC
>JANNCG010000881.1:0-1719 GCA_031386385.1 Myxococcales bacterium | reverse complement strand
AGACATGGCGCAGGTGGCGGCCTACGGGCGGACGTTCGCGCATGTTGGCGTGGGCTACTATCCCGAGACTAACTTTGTCCATCTTGACTCACGCGAGCAGTCCTATTTTTGGGTGCATAGAGGAGGCCATCACCGCCGCGGATCAGATCGAGCGCTCAGCCGCGGAAACGCAGAAGAGCGAGATCGCAACTGGACCGTCGCGGATGATGTCCCGTGGGATCCTCCCGGAGTCCAACCGCCGCTAGATCTTCATCCCGAGCCAATAAGCAGGGGATCGAGCGGGCGACGGCAGCACCATGGGCACCGACGCCACCATTCGCATCGGCGACATCATCCGAGTCTTCACGTATTTGAGGGCGAGCCCACCCCAACGACGCCCCCTTAACGTTTTTGGTTGGCGCCCTGCAGGTGTTTTCGCGCTTCAGGAAACTCAGACAAATGTCCACCAATCGTGCTCGCGAGGTCGTTTAACTCCTCGGCCACTTTCGCGTTGGCCGCACCGAGGTCTGCCGCAATCTCGCGGCTGCCTGCAAGCTCGTGCTCGACTTCGGCGTTCAGGGCACCGAGTCGGCCTTTGAGCTGGCTTACCTGAAAGCGAACGTCTTCCGAAGCAGCATTGCGGGTGTCGGCAAGGCCCCTGGTTTCCATGGCTTCGACCTTGGCTTGGCGCCACGCTGTTGCGCGTCGTGCGGCGGTCTCTACGGCGTGGGCCGCCTCGACTTTCTCTAACGTTCCGTCCCCGATCAAACGAATGGCTTCATCCCAAGCGGACCGAAACTCTTGTGCGCTCTGACCCGCGCGTTGCGCCGCGCGTTCGAGTCGGCGCTGAAGCTCTTCAAGCTGACGCTTCACGGCGCTTTCGTCTCTGGAGAGCTCGTCCAACGCCCGCCCAATTCGCTCTCTTGCCGCGCTCGCATCACCTTCTCGCTCGGCCAGAGACCTCCCGAGTCGTGCCAGCTCTTGCTCCGTCTCTGTCGCGCGCTTGAGGAGCGTGTCGAACTGAGCGATTTTTTGCAGAAGCCACACGGGCGCAGAGTTCTGCGGGTACGCCGCGCCCACGGCCGAAATGTACATCTCTCGTTTTTCTCGCCACGTCTGAGCTGAGCTTACGACCGCAGTCGGGTGCTCGCGGCTCTCTTCCATCTTCGCCATCGTGGGGGCGCTCTCAGCGATCGCGGTTGCTGAGTTTGACTGCTCAAGCTTCGCAAGGGCCTCGACAAACGCGAGTGCGGGAAGGGTGTGCTGCACTTGGGGCGTGGGGTGTGATGAAGGGTCTTGCTGATGATCAAGAATCACCTGCAATTCTTCGAGTAAATGGTACGCATCTCGATGTCGTTGGGAGGGATCTTTCGAGAGTAATTTTAAGATGATCGCGTCGATGTCTGCGCTCAGATCTGCGCGATACTGCGACGGCGCTGGAGGTGGCGCGCGCAGGTGCTTCACGATCAACTCAGCGACGCTGCCTTCAAAAGGCAGCCGAGTTGTGAGCATCTCAAAAAACACGATGCCAAGAGCATATAGGTCAGTGCCTGGCCCCGGATTTGGAGCGCCGCGCGCTTGCTCCGGCGAGAGATATTCTGGGGTCCCGAACACCGCGCCTGCGGCAGTTAGGCGCGACTCATTGCGGACGTGGGCGAGCCCAAAATCCAGGAGCTTGCAGTGAGTGACTCCCTCTCGCTGAATGAGAAAAATGTTCTCTGGCTTGAGATCGCGGTGGAT
>JANNCG010000880.1:0-2529 GCA_031386385.1 Myxococcales bacterium | reverse complement strand
CTCGTTCACCCACTCAGAGACGCGCGGGACCTCCCCGTCGCGACGCTCATCGCTAAGATGCTGTTGGTGTTCGTCCCGCTCGTCGCGCTGCTGTTTGTGCGGTTCAGTTGGCTCTTGGCGCCGCTGTACCTCGCGCTGATCTTTCGCTACTCCGCTCCGTTCGCAGGACTGATTCACGAGGCCACGCACCGCAGGCTCTTCGTCCCTCGGTACTCCGCTCTCGGAACGTTCATCGTCGAGTGGATCATCTGTCCGATCTTCGGAATGAGCCCGCACCTGTACGCTGCACAGCACGTCGGAATGCACCATCCCGAGAACAACCTCGACGGCGACGCAAGCGCGACGATCGGGTACCACCGTGACTCAGTGATTGCGTACGCCCGGTACGCCGCGCGGTTTGTCTTCATGGCTCACTGGGAGGTGTTCGCGTATCTGCGGCGCAACCGAAAGCGACGCTTGCTCCGCCGCGCTGTGGTCGGACTCGCCGCGCAGTACGCGATGCTCGCCGCGGCGCTGGCTTACGACTGGCGTGCAGCGCTTGTGGTGATGATTGTTCCGATGGTCTTCATTCGCGTGGCGTTATCTGCGGGAAACTGGGCCCAGCACGGATTCGTCGATCCCCACGCGCCGCAGAGCCCGTACCTCAACACCATCACGTGTCTGCATCCCGCGTTCAACCGTGCGACGTTTAACTCGAGATACCACTCGACGCACCACGCAAAGCCGAGTCTACACTGGTCCGAGCTTCCCTCGGCGTTTGACGCAAACCTCGATCGCTACCACACAGAGCGCGCGATCGTGTTTGTCGGGATCGAGTTTGGCCATGTGTTTTTAGCGATGATGTTCGGACGATACCGCTGGCTCGCTGAGCACCAGCTGAGCTGCGGCGAGGATGTGTCGCTGCTCGAGGCGAGGCTTCGCTACCGACTCCGCCCGACGCGCTCACTCGATCCCGTGCTCGTTTAGCAGGTAGTAGAGCTTTCGAAGGCTCACTCCGAGCAGCGCGGCCATCTTCTTTCGGTTGCCCGCCGTTTGATTGCGGGCCTCGAGCAAGGCAGCGCGCTCGGCGGCGTTCAGCGTGTTCAACGCGTTCAAACATAAACATGTGTCCTTCTCATCCGTTGCTCATGGGTGGTGGCTTTGAATTCGGGAGCACGATGCGCACGGTAGTCCCGTGTCCCAAGCGCGAGTCGAGCGCGAGTTTTCCTCCGTGCGCGACGGCCACTCGACGGACAAAGGACAGGCCAAGCCCGCTGCCCTCTGGCTTCGTCGTGAAAAACTCATCCCCCGCTCGCGCAAGCACGCGCGGGTCCATACCCGCTCCCGTATCCGTCACTGAAATCACCGATGCGTCGCCGATGTCTCGGTCCTGCTCGTGTGTCACGCTGACGGTGAGCACTCCGCCCTTGGACATCGCCTGTTGCGCGTTTCGCAGCACGTTATCGAGCACGCTCCCTATGAGCTCGGGATCAAACCACACCCGCGAAGGCTCTTCTACGCACGAAACCCGCAGCTCGACCCCGGCCGTGAGCGACGGTCCGAGGTCCGCAACGGCATCTCGCACAAACAGCCCAAGGTCGCCCTCGCTCAGAATCGGGACCACGCTCGCGGTGCGCAGATAGCGCTCGAGCACACCCTCAATGCGGTCCACTTGCGGACGAAGTAGGGTGAGCATCTTGTCGTCCTTCGCGAGCATCACCCCCGCGCTCACCCGGCGCTCAATCAGCTCAATGGCGCCCCGAAGCGCCGCGAGCGGATTTTTTAGGTCATGTGTGAGCTGCTCAGTCATCCGACCCAAGAGCAGATGCCTTTCGCTTCGCTCGCGCCTGAGCGCCCGGTTGTGCAGCAGCCAGCGCACGGTCCCCGCCAGCAAAGTAGCTAGGCATGACAGAGAGAGCGCGACGAGCGCGGGTTCGTTTCCTGCGAGCGAGAAGATCGTGTGCACTGCAGTCACAGCACCCGTGGCGATCGCGGCCGCCGAGAGCCCCTCGAACACCGTGACTCTGCTGCCTTCGCTAGGGGCGGTCTGCAGTACGACCGCCGCGGTGAGCATGGTGCCGGTCATTGTTCCTAGATGTCCGAGCTCGGGCCGCCGAAGCCCAAACGCCGTGGTCAGATCGAGCACCGCGCTGACGGTGTTTACAAGCAGGGCGCCGAAGAGCACCGCAGACCGCGCTCGCTCTTCAAGGTCGCTCTGCCTGGCTCGATGCGCGAGCACAATCACCATCGAGAAGAGCATCCAGCCGAGACCATAGATCCCGACAAGCACGGCCCAAGAGTACGACCCAGGCCAGGCACGAAGAATCGGCATCCATTGCCCAAGCGCCGAGGCGCAAATCAACGGCGTTGCGGTGGCCCAGACGCCCCAGACCGTGCCGCGAAACTCACGTGTTTTGCCGACAAAATCCAAGCAAACATGCACCCCGAACGCGACGGCCAAAAACGACCCGATCTGCGCCGCGTGGTCCCACTGCACAAAACCCGTTCGGCGATGCATGAGCTGCGCGAAGAGCCACCCCGCGAGAGCCA